>JBKKCN010000140.1:0-11796 GCA_046712525.1 Candidatus Rokuibacteriota bacterium | reverse complement strand
GCGGCCGCCCCGGCGAGCCCTCCTTCACGATGGCGAACACCTCGGCCGGATCGATCGGCATCCCCAGCTCCCCCAGCCGCGCCGCCAGCCGATGCACCCGCGCCACCCGCTCCGCCCGCTGCTCGCGTAAGAACTCCCGAAACCACTCCGCCTCATAATCCACGTAATACCCGAGCACGTGGACCTCACCACCCTCCACATCACAATTGATCTCCAACCCCGGCACAATCACCAGCGGCCGATGCCGACCCGCCTCCTCCATCGCCTCCGCAAGCCCATCCGTCGAATCATGATCCGTGATCGCCAGCACGCGCACCCCTCGCCGCGCCGCCTCCCGCACCAACTCCGAAGCCGAAAGCGTCCCGTCCGACGCCGTCGTATGCGAGTGCAGATCGACCCCCCGCGACACTTACCGCTCCACTTCGAAAGTCCGCGCGCATACCGCCGGTGGCGGCGGCGGGATGGCCTTCGGGGTCGCAGGACCCGTTTCCCTCCCAACCAGCAACGCACATCGGCGTGTCGATGGAGCCCAGCCGCCCTCGCCCCGATTCGGCCACCATCCACGTGGTCCTGAGACCCCGAAGGCCACCCCGCCGCCGCCACCGCCGCATGCGAAAACAACTGTCACGACGAGGTCGAAGGCTTCTCGGTGAGGTAGGCGAGAAGCGTCCGCACGGCAGCGCCCGTGGCGCCCTTCGGCCCGAGTGGCATGTCCTTGTCGACAAAGGCCGGACCCGCGATATCGAGGTGCGCCCAGGGCCGATCACCCGCAAATTCCTTGAGGAAGAGGCCGGCCGTGATGGCACCTCCCCCGCGCGGCCCCACGTTGTTGAAATCGGCCACGTCGCTCTTGAGATTGTCGCGGTACTCCTCGATGAGCGGCATCTGCCACACGCGCTCGCCCGCCGCGTCCGCGGCCGCGAGCAGACGGTCGGCGAGCGCCTGATCGTTGGAGAACAGCCCCGAGCACAGCGGCCCCAGCGCCACCACGCAGGCGCCGGTGAGCGTGGCCATGTCGATCGCTTCGTCGGCGTGCGCGTGGTCGAAGGCGTAGCAGATGGCGTCGGCGAGCGTGAGGCGGCCCTCCGCGTCCGTGTTGCCCACCTCGATGGTGGTGCCGTTCATCGCACGCAGGACGTCGCCCGGACGCGTGGCGCTTCCGGAGGGCATGTTCTCCGTGGCCGCGATGAGCCCGTGCACCTCCACGGTGGGCCCGAGCGCGGGCAGCGCGCGCATGATGCCGAGCACGGCGGCGGCGCCGGCCATGTCGTCCTTCATGTGCAGCATGCCCTCCGCGCTCTTGAGGTCGAGGCCGCCCGAGTCGAACGTGATGCCCTTGCCGATGACGGCCACACGCTTGTGCGCGCGCCGCGCCGGCTTGTACGTGAGGTGGATGAACTTCGGCGGCTGCTCGCTGCCGGCGGCGACGCCCAGGAACGCCCCCATGCCCATCTTCTTGCATTCGGCGCGGTCGTACACCTTCAGCTCGAGCTTGGCCTCTTTCGCGATGTCAGCCGCCAGCTTCGCGAGGTACGTGGGGTGCATGTCGTTGGCGGGCATATTCACGAGGTCGCGCGCCAGCCACGTCGCCTGCGCGAAGATCTCGCCCGTGCGCGCGCCCTCCGCCACGTCGCGCGCGCGGCGGCCGTCCGGCTCCACCAGCGTGAGCTGCTCCACGCGCTTGTCCGCCTTCTCGCGCTTGTAGCGGTCGAAGACATACGCGCCGAGAATGGCGCCTTCCGTCACCGCGTGCGCGCGCTGGCGCGCGGGCAGGCGGTCGCCGAGGACTTCCGTGGCCACCGTGCGGGCGCCGAGGTCGCGCGCGCGCCGCACGCCGGCCGCGGAAGCGCGGCGAATGAGCTCCGCGGTGAGCTCGGCGCGCTTGCCGAGCCCCACCACGATGACGCGCTTGGCCTTGAGCCGTCCCGAGGTATGCACGTGCGTGACGTGACCGGTCTTGGCCTGGAACTTCTCGGCGTCGAGCACCTCGCCGATGAGGCCCTGGGCGCCGGCGTCCAGTCGGTTCACCACGTCGCGCCGCTTCTCCTCGGCGTAGAGTCCCACCACGAGCGCGTCCGCCGCCACCTCCGCGAGCGGCTTGCCTGCGACGACGACCTTCATGAGGCCTCTCCTCCTGCCAGCGCCTGCGCGCGCCGGATCATGTCCACGAGCCCGTCCGTGATGTCCAGCCGCTCCACGGCGTCCACGTCGACCCATTGCGCGTCGGCGGCATCACTGCCGGCTACGAGCGTCCCCGCGTCCGGATAGGCCAGGTAGTCGACGAGCACGTAATGGTAGCGGACGCCGCCGGCGTCATCGCGTACCACGCGGTCCACGATCCCGGCGAGGCCGGCGATCCGGATCTGCAGCCCGCATTCCTCGGCGACTTCGCGGGCGATGGCCTCCACGGTGGTCTCGCCGAGATCGACGAGGCCGCCGGGCAGACTCCACTTGCCCGCCGAGGGCTGGCCGCCACGCTTGACGAGCAAGACGCGACGGCCATCCAGGATGACGGCGCCCACGCCCACGCGCGGATGCGAGGGGTACTCGCGACTCACGCGCCGAAGGCCGCGCGCGGATCCGCGAGCAGCCAGGCATTCGTGCCGTACTTTGTGGCGACGAGCGCCTCCACCTGCGCTGTCTCCTCGTCCGACAGGCCGCCGGGCACGAGCGTGAGGGCGTGCTCGCGCTCGAAGGCGGCCGCGAGCGCGAGCGCGACGGCGTCGAAGGCAGGACGCCGTCCGGTGGCCGCCTCCAGCGTCGTCATCGTGGACAGGGGATCGCGCGTGGTGGGAAATACCGCGCGCAGCCGCGCCTCGTCCACGCCGAGCAGCACCGCGCCGTGCTGCAGGAACGACGTTCCTCGCCGTCGCTGCGCGCTGCCCACCAGCTTGCGCCCGCCCACCTCGATCTCGAAGGCGCCCGTGCGCGCAAAGCAGAACGCCGGTGCCGGGCCGCTGCCGCCGCCCACCTTCACCATCTCGGCGCCCGCCCCCAGCTCGTTGAGCCCACGCAGCAGCGCGCGGCCGATCCAGTGATAGGTCTCCAGCAGGTCGGGGCCGATGCCGAGATCGCCCGCAGTGGCGACCACGCTGTAGGTCAGCTCGTGCTCAGGACCGTCGTGATAGATGGCGCCGCCGCCCGTGGGCCGGCGCACGAGGCCGACACCGAGCCGCCGACAGGCATCGGTGTCCACGCTGCCGTCGAGCGGCTGGCCATAGCCGAGGGAAAGACAGGGTGGCTCCCACGCGAAGAAACGGATCGTCGGCGGCGAGGTGCCGGCCTGCCGGCCCCGCCACAGCGCCTCGTCGATGGCCATGTTCGTGGCACCCTCGACGGGCTCGGTGACGAGCAGCCGCCAGGATGCGGGACCGAGCGGTACCTCTATCCCCGCGGCGCGCGTGAGGTCCATTTCAGGTCAGGCTCGCGGGCGGCGCGCGTCTGATCGAGCCTGCGCACGGGCGTGGTCACGGGCGCCTCGTGCATGACCTCCGGCGAGCTCTCGCTCTCGCGGGCGATCTGGATCATGGCGTCGCAGAAGAGGTCGAGCGTGTCCTTGGACTCCGTCTCCGTGGGCTCGATCATCAGCGCCTCTTCCACGATGAGCGGAAAGTACGTCGACGGCGCGTAGAAGCCGAGGTCGAGCAGCCGCTTGGCAATGTCGGTGGCGGTGACGCCCTGCTTCTTCTGGCGGCGCGCCGACAGCACGCACTCGTGCATGCAGGGGCCGGGGACGGCCACGTCGTAGTGCTGTTCCAGGCGCTTCATGATGTAGTTGGCGTTGAGCACGGCGTTGTCCGACACCGCGCGCAGGCCGTCGCCACCCATGGTGCGGATGTACGCGTACGCGCGCACCAGCATGCCGAAGTTCCCCCAGAAGGCCTGCAGCTTGCCGATGGACTTGGGCCGCTTCCAGTCGAGGTCGTAGACATCGCCGTCCTTGCCAGCCGTCTTGATGACGACGGGCACGGGCAGGAAAGGCTCCAGGTGCGCCTTCACGCCCACGGGGCCCGCGCCGGGCCCGCCGCCGCCGTGCGGCGTGGTGAAGGTCTTGTGCAGGTTGAAGTGACAGACGTCGAAGCCGAGGTCGCCGGGACGCGTGATGCCGAGGATGGCGTTGAAGTTGGCGCCGTCCATGTAGACCTGCACGCCCTTGGCGTGACACATCTCGGTGATCTCGACGATGCGCGGCTCGAACATGCCGAGCGTGTTGGGCACCGTGATCATGAACGCCGCCACGTCGGTGCCCAGGTGCTTGTCGAGCTCGGCGATGTCGACCTCGCCGTTCGGCAGCGACTTCACCTCCACCACGTCGTAGCCCGCGAGGGCCGTCGAAGCGGGGTTGGTTCCATGCGCAGAGTCGGGGATGAGCACCTTCGTGCGCTTCTCGCCGTTGGCGAGATGGTAGGCGCGGATCATCAGCACGCCCGCCAGCTCGCCCTGGGCGCCCGCCGCCGGCTGCAGCGACACCGCGTCCATCCCGGAGATCTCCGCGAGCATCCCCGCCAGCTCGTGCATGAGCGCGAGCGCTCCCTGCGCGGCCGCGGGCGCCGCCAGCGGGTGCAGGCGCGCGAAGCCGGCCAGGCGCGCCATGTCCTCGTTGATCTTCGGGTTGTACTTCATCGTGCACGAGCCGAGCGGGTAGAAATGCGTGTCCACGCCGTAGTTCAGGCGCGACAGGCGCGAGTAGTGGCGCACCACGTCGAACTCCGAGACCTCGGGCAGCGCAGGCGAGCTCTCGCGCAGAAATTTCGCGGGTACGAGCTCGCGCACCGCCATGTCGGGAACGTCGGACTCCGGCAGCGAGTAGCCCATCCGTCCCGGTGAGGACAGCTCGAAGACGAGCTTGTCGTAGGCGTTCATGCGAGCACCGTGGCGAGGGCGGTCGCGTAGGCGTCGATCTCGGCCTTCGTGCGCTTCTCGGTCACCGCCACCAGCAGGCAGTCGGCGAGGGCACGGTCGAACTGCTTGAGCGGCACGCCGGGCAGGATGCGCTGCTTGGCGAGGCGCGCCACGATCTTGTCGGGGGGTTTCGACAGCCGCAGCGTGAACTCCTTGAAGAAGGGCTGCGCGAATCGTAGCGAGACGCCGGGCACCTGCGTGAGACGCTCCGCCGCGTAATGCGCCTTGCCGGTCGACAGCTCGCCGACCTTCACGAGGCCTTCCTTGCCCACGGTGGCCAGGTAGATGGTCGCCATCAGCGCGCACAGGGCGACGTTGGTGCAGATGTTCGACGTCGCCTTCGCGCGCCGGATGTGCTGTTCGCGCGTCTGCAGCGTGAGCACGAAGCCGCGCTTGCCGTCACGGTCGACGGTGGCGCCCACCAGCCGCCCCGGCATGCGGCGCACCAGCTCGCTCTTGGCCGCGAACACACCCAGGTTGGGACCGCCGAACGACATCGGCACCCCGAGACCCTGGCCGTCGCCCACCACGATGTCGGCGCCCAGACGTCCGGGCGCCTGCAGCACGCCGAGGTTCACGGGATCGCTGACGACCACGAGCAGCGCGCCCACCGCGTGCGCGATCTCCGCCGCCGCCGCGACGTCCTCGAGGCAGCCGTAGAAGTTGGGCGACTGCACGACCAGCGCCGCCGTCTTCCCGCCCACGAGCTTGCGCGCAGCCTCGATGTCCAGCACGCCCTCGGGCGCCGGCACGTCGCGCAGACGGATGCCCGGCCCCTCGCAGTAGGTGGCGACGACGCGGCGATACAACGGGTTCACGCCGCGCGCGAGCACGACCTCCGTGCGCCCCGTCACCGAGTGGGCCATGAGCGCCGCTTCGGCGAGCGAGGAGGCGCCGTCGTAGATCGACGCGTTGGCGACGTCCATGCCGGTCAGCTCCGCGATCATCGTCTGATACTCGTAGATCGTGCGCAGCGTGCCCTGGCTGGCTTCCGGCTGGTACGGCGTGTAGGCCGTGAAGAATTCGCCGCGCAGGACGAGGTGGTTGATGGGGCTCGGTACGTAGTGATCGTAGGAGCCGGCGCCCTGGAAGCAGCTGAAGGATTCCGCGTCGGCATTGCGCGCGGCCATCGCGCTCATGTGCCGGATGAGGTCGGTCTCCGCGAGCGCAGGCGGCAGCGCGAGCGGCCGCGACATGCGCGCCTTGGCGGGCACCTTCACGAGCAGGTCCTCGATGGAGCCGGCGCCGATCGTCTCCAGCATGCGTTTCTGCTCGGCGGGGGTGTTGGCGATGTAGCGGGTGGCCATCGGCTAGTGCCCGCCCTTCGCGATGAACTCCTCGTACTGCGCGGCGGTGAGCAGCTCGTCCAGCTCGGCGGGCTTCGAGGGCGTGATCACGATCATCCAGCCCTTGCCGTAGGGGTCGTTGTTCACGGTGTCGGGCGCCCCCGGCAGCGCGCCGTTGGCTTCCGCGACCTCGCCGGACACCGGCGCGAAGAGGTCCGACACCGCCTTCACCGACTCCACCACCCCGAAGGCCTGCCGCTGGCTCACCTTGGCGCCCACCTTCGGCAGCTCGACAAATACCACGTCACCCAGCTGCTCCTGCGCATAGGCGGTGATGCCGACGCGCACCTTCTTGCCTTCCTGCTTCGCCCACTCGTGATCGCGCGTGTATTTCAGATCGCCCGGAACGCTTGCCATTGGGTTCTCGTCCTCTCGCCGTGTTTAGCGCTTGACGTGCGGCGTGGCGAACGGCGTCTTCACGACGTGCGCCGGCTTCACCTGGCCGCGGATCTCGACCCCGAGCGGGGTGCCGACGGCGGCGTGTGGCGTGGCCACGTACGCCATACCGATGTAACGATCGACGGAGGGCCCGTACGAACCAGAGGTCACGGTACCCACGGAAGCGCCGTCCTTGACGACGGGATACCCGTGACGGGCCACGGCGCGCTCGGCCATCTCGATGCCGATCAGCTTCCGCGCCGGCCCCGCCGCGCGCACCTTTTCGATCGCCTCCCGCCCGATGAACTCGCCCTTCGCCGGCTTCACGACCCAGCCCAGCCCGGCCTCGAGCGGATTCGTGGTCTCGTCGATGTCGTTGCCGTACAGGGCGTAGCGCATCTCCAGGCGCAGCGTGTCCCGCGCCCCGAGGCCGACGGGCGCCGCGCCCTCCGCACGGCCCGAATCGAGCAACGCTTTCCACACCTGCGGCGTGCCCTCCGCCGGGACGTACAGCTCGAAGCCGTCCTCGCCCGTGTACCCGGTGCGAGAGATGATGGTCGCCACGCCGGCCACGGTGCCCTCGGCGAAACGGTAATACCCGATCTTCTTGACGTCGCAGTTCGCCAGCCGCCCCACCAGCGTCTCCGCCTTCGGACCTTGGACTGCAACCAACCCCGTCGACTGCGAAACGTTACGCCAGCGCGCACCGGCCCCCTGGGTGGTGACCCACTCCCAGTCTTTGTCGATGTTGCCGGCGTTGACGGTCAGCATGAAGCGGTTCGGGGCGAGCCGGTACAGGGTGAGGTCGTCCACGATCCCGCCGTCGGGATAGCACAGCAGCGAGTACTGCACCTGGCCGACCTCGAGGGCGACGACGTCGTTGGTCGTGAGTCGCTGGAGGACGGCCACGGCGTCCGGGCCCTCCACCTCGAACTCACCCATGTGGCTGACGTCGAAGAGGCCCACTGCGGCGCGCACCGTACGGTGCTCCTCGATGATGCCGGCGTACTGCACGGGCATGTCCCAGCCCCCGAACGGAACCATGCGGGCGCCGGCGTCGACGTGGGCCTGGTGCAGCGGAGTGCGCTTCAACGATGTGTCCACGGCCGACTGAGTAGACCATCCTCGCTGGGGAGGGTCAAGGCCGCGGCCCGCGTTGAATCCGCTACGTGGTGCCTTTCAACCCGACGACTCGCCCTTGATGTCGCCTATCTTGATAAACGCGTCCGCCATCCCGCCCCTTACGGCAGCCTTCTTCGTCCGGCTGCCCTTCGGCGTCTTCTTCCCGTCCTTACGCATCCCCGTTCCCCTTTCACGCAAGGGGACCGTCGGCCATCTAGCCGACGGTCCCCTACCAGCCTCGACCGGCCTTCGTCGTCTGGTACCTACTTCGTCAACACCGGCGAAGCCTTGTCATAGACGTGGGTGAACGAAATATCCTGGGCGACAACCTTCCCGCCCTTCACGTCCTTGGGCTCCAGATCCTTCGTCGCCACCGGCTTCTGTGCCTTCGCCTTGCTCTTCCTCGCCATCGCCGCGCCTCCCGTTCGAAGATTCACATCAGGATCCGCTGAATCGGCAAATGCTGCGCCAGTCGGGCGCCGCGCGCAACTGACTGATTCGATGGTGATAGCCGACGTTCGGCTGGGAATCGTCTGACGGGCATTGTGCCCTGCGCCGGGCAGCGGGTGGCGGCGGGCCGCCCGAATCGGCGGCTGGCCTCCGTCGACACGCCGACATGCGCTCCTGGTTGAGAGGGAAACGAGCCCCGGAGTTAACGCCGGCGGGCGAGAAGGCTCGCGATCACGATCGCGAGCTCGGCGGGCTCGACGGGCTTGGGCACGTGGGAGTCGAAGCCGGCGGAGAGCAGCCGGATGCGGTCCTCGACGCTGCCGTACGCCGTCACCGCGATGGCGGGAATGCGGCCCCCTGTCTCGGCCTCTCGCGCCCGCAGCTTGCGGATGAGGACATAGCCGTCCTCGTCTGGCATGCCGATATCCGACACGAGGACGTCGGGCGCCCACTCTTGAAGGCTCTGCAGCGCCGCCGCCGCCGAGGTCACCGTGCGCACCATCGCCCCGTTCTGCGTGAGCATGGCGGCGAACAGCTCGAGCGTTTCCGGCTCGTCGTCGACGACGAGCAGCTTCAAACCCTTGAGCGACGTAAGCTGACCGGCGCGGCCGCGCATTGCGCTCGGATGCCGCCGCTGCGTGTCGGCGTCGCTGTCCGTGTGGGGCATGATGGGCAGCTTCACCGTGAAGACCGCGCCCTGGTTCTCGCCGAGGCTCGCCGCATGCACCGTCCCCCCGTGCAGCTCCACGAGGTGCCGCACGAGGGCCAGACCGATGCCGAGGCCTCCGTGCGCGCGCGTGGTGGTGCTGTCGGCCTGCCGGAAGCGCTCGAAGATGTGGGGCAGCACCTCGGGGGCGATGCCGCGCCCGGTGTCGCTCACCACGATCTCCACGTGCGAGTTCACCCGCTGCACGTTGACCTGCACGCGCCCGCCGCGATCCGTGAACTTGATCGCGTTGAGGGCGAGGTTCCAGACCACCTGCTGCAGGCGGTCGGGGTCGCCCGCGACAGGACCGGCCCGGGGATCGAGGACATGCGCGAGTCGCACCCCCTTGCCCTCGGCGGCGGGCCGGACGGAATCGATGGCGGCCTCCACCACGCTCGGCAGGCTCACGGGCCGCACGTCGAGGCGGAGCTTGCCCGTGATGATGCGCGAGACGTCGAGCAGGTCCTCGATGAGCTGGACCTGCGCCTGCGCGTTGCGCTCGATGACGTCGATGGCGCGAGTCTGCGTCCCGGGCTCGAGCTGGCCGAGCCGCAGCATGCGCGCCCAGCCGAGGACGGCATTCAGCGGGGTGCGCAGCTCGTGCGACAGGGTGGCGAGGAACTCGTCCTTGCTACGGTTGGCCGTCTCCGCCTCCGTGCGCGCGCGCTGCTCCTTCTCGTACAGGCGTGCGTTGTCCATGGCGATGGCGGCCTGTGCGGCGAGGCCGACCACCAGCCGCTCCTCACGCTCGGTGAAGACGGCGCGCTCGGGATGACCGAAGAAGAGGCCGCCCAGCACCTCACCGGAACGCGAGATGACCGGCACCGCCAGGTAGCTGCGCACGGGAAGATGGCCCTCAGGCATGCCGTGGTAGGGCGGGCTCTTGCCATACCGCGGGTCCGCGCGCACATCGTCGATGCGCACGGCACCTTCGCCCCGGAAGGTGCGTCCGAAGAGCGCGGTATTGCGCGGCATGGGAAATTTCTCGAAGGCCTCGCGCGCCACGCCGGAGATGGCATAGAGCGTATACGACTCTCCGCGGTCGTCGATGAGGTTGTAGAAGAAAGCGCCGAAGGCGGCGTGGGAGAGCTTGGTGGCGGCGTCGGTCACCGCCTGCACGAGCTTCTGTAAATCCAGCTCCGCGGAGAGGAGCTGGCCCGTGCGGTTGATGATCTCGAGCGTCTCCGCCTGCTCGCGGAGCTGGGCGGCCTTCACACGCTCGCCGGTGAGGTCCGTGACGAGGCCGACGAACCCGCGCACAGCGCCGCTGTCATCGCGGTCGGGCACGTAGGTGGCGCGCACGTACCGGCTTCCGCCCGTGCGGTAGTGAATCAGCTGCTCGTACGTCACCGTCTGCCCGGCCAGGGCCGCCTCCACGTGGGGACGCACGGCTTCGTAGGCCGTCTCCCCCAGCACCTCGCTGAGATGCTTGCCGGCCAACACCTCCGCCGGCTGCCCGAACACCTCCTCGTAGGCCCGGTTGTTGAAGCGGAAGCGGCCGTTGACGTCGACGTACGAGATGAATACGGGCACCGCGTCGGTGATGAGACGCATCTCGCATTCACGCGCGCGAAGCGCCGCCTCGTGCTGGCGGACGCTGCGCGCCGCGTTCTCCAGGGCGCGCGCGAGATCGCCCACCTCGCTGACGGCGCCGGGCGGGACGGCGGCGATCTCGCCGCGGTCCAGAGTCGCGGCGGAGGCCGACAGCGACACGAGGGGACCCGCGATGCGCCGGCCCAGCATCGCGGCAAGGCCGATGCCGACGAGGAGCATTGCCACGCCGACCAGTGTGACCGTGGCCAGCGACTGCGTGAGCGAGCCCTCCACCGACGCCGCGGGCAGGCCGAGCACGATCGTCCACCCCGACACGGCCGAGCGCGCAAAGGCGGCGTAGGTGGCAACGCCTTCCTTGTTGAAGGCGCGGACGGTGCCTTCGGGCCCTTCTCGCAGCCTGGCCGCGAGATCCGGGGTGATGGGACGGCCCACGAACTGCTCCTCGCCGCGCGTACGCGCGACGATGAGGTGGTTACGGTCGATGACGGCCCCCGTCCAGTCGGCAGGAACCTTCTGCCGTGCCAGCACCTCGCCGAAGCTGTGCGGCGCGATGCCCGCGGACATCATGTAGCGGGGCTGGCCGTCGCGCACGACAGGCACGCGGATGCCGATGACGGGCGCGTCGGCGACGGGGCCCGGAAAGAGATCGGTGACGAGCGGCTGGCCGGTGTCCATCACCTGGCGAAACGCGCGCTCGTTGCCGGGCGTGGGCGGCAGCGGGGTCCCGTACGGCTGTCGCAGGTTCATCAGCTGCTGTCCGGTGGCGTCGCTGAGCAGCACCGTGTCCCAGTGAGGATGCTGCTCCTTCACGCGCGCGGCGAGGGCGTAGAAGGCGCGGTAGTCGCCACGGTCGACGTGCTCGGAGGCGGCGAGCGTCTTGAGGGCCGCGATGTCGGTCTCGAGCTGCGCGTCGAGCGCAAGCGCGAGGGCACGGGCGGTCTCCTGCAGGCCGCGCTCGATCGCCGCCCGCTCCTGGCGGTGGAGCCTCACGACGAGGACGAGAGAGAAGATGAGGATGGCCACCAGCGTGACGACGACGAGCATGATGAGATGCGAGCGCAGCTTCATGTGAGTCGGGGACAGAGTACGAACGGGAGCGGCTCAGGGATAGCTGGGAAAACTTTTTCTCAGGTCGCCTCGTCCACCGGCCGGCGCCCCGTCAACCGGAGAATCACCTCACAGAGCTTCTCCATGGGACACGGCTTCAGGAGGATTTCGTCGAAGGCGGACGTCATGCCCCGGGTGATACTGGCCGTCAACGCGACCACGGGGACGTAGCGTCCGGTCGCGTGCTGTCGCGCCCGCAGCTGCTCGAGCAGCCAGTTGCCGTCGTGAAAG
>JBKKCN010000139.1:0-11373 GCA_046712525.1 Candidatus Rokuibacteriota bacterium | reverse complement strand
CCATCTGCACCGTCACCGTCCTCCTCGAGACGGGTATGCTGCCGATGCGAGAGCCGGTGACGTTCCTGACCCTGGACACGCCTGCAGGCCCGGTGCCCGTCGAGGCGAGCTGCAGAGGTGGCAAGGTGGAGCGGGTGCGCTTCACGAACGTCCCCTGCTTCGTCACGCATCTGGGTGCCCTCGTCGACGTCGAGGGCCTGGGGCCGATCCCGGTCGATGTGGCCTACGGTGGCGCGTTCTTCGCGATCGTCGATGCGCCGTCACTCGGCTTCGCGGTGGAACCGAAGGAAGCACGGGATCTCGTCGCCCTCGGCAACCGCATCACGGCCGCTGCCGCTCGGCAGCTCGTCGTGCGCCATCCGGAGAATCCGGAGATCCACGGCGTGACCTTCACGGAGTTCGCCATGCCCTTCATGGGCGCGGGCACGGTGAGCCGCAACGCCGTGGTCGTCGCTCCCGGCCGCCTCGACCGCAGCCCCTGCGGCACCGGCACCTCCGCGCGACTGGCGGTGTTGCACGCGCGCGGGCAGCTCGCGCCCGGCCAGGGATTCATTCACGAATCGATCATCGGCTCGCGGTTCGAGGCCGCCATCGCCGGCGAGGCCACGGTGGGAGGACGGCCCGCCATCGTCCCCACCATCGCCGGCCAGGCGTGGATCACCGGCGTCTTCCAGCACGGCTTCGATCCGTCCGACCCGTTCCGCAACGGCTACACGCTGCCCGACCTGTGGTTCGCGTGACGATCGGCATCGAGTTCACGACGTTCTCACTCATCGGCCGGTGCGAGCGCACGGGCATGTTCGGCATCGCCATCGCGACCAGCGAGATGGCCGTCGGCTCGCGGTGCATCCACGTCGCCCCGGGGGTGGGCGCCGTCGTCACTCAGGCCATGACCAATCCGCGCCTCGGTCACCTCGGTCTGAATCTTCTGCGCGCCGGGTACTCGGCGCCGCGCGTCCTGGAGGAGATCGCGGCGAGTGACCAGTTCGTCGAGCGCCGGCAGCTGGGGTGTTTGGACGTGAGCGGGCTCGCCGCCGCCCGCACGGGCTCCGGCAACAAGCCGTGGGCGGGCCATCGCGTCGACCGCAACGTGGTCGTCACGGCAAACGCCGTCGTGAGCGCGCAGGTCGCCGACGCCATGTTCGAAGCGTTCCAGCGAGGCGCCGACCTGCCGCTCTGGGAGCGATTGCTGACGTCCCTCGAGGCGGGAAAGGCGGCCGGCGGCCAGCCGAACGGCGAAACCTCCAGCGGGCTCTTCGTCGTAGATCGTGAGCCGTACGCCATGGTCGATCTGCGGGTCGACCTGCACCCTGAGCCCGTCGCCGAGCTCCGCCGGCTCGCCGACGCGTACTTCCCACTGGTGGAGTACTACAACCTGCGCCCGCGCGATCCCAACGTGCCTTCCGCCGCGGATTGGCTCGCCGCCCAGCGGCGACGCGGCGGGGAGTAGGCGAGCATCGCCAGCGTCTGTTCTTGGGGTCAGGCTTTGACTTCTAAACATGTGCGAAGGAATCCGAAGAATTCGCCGCCGGGCGAGTCGGGGACGGCTGGCATACCGCGTGCTCAGAAAAACATGGCACGTCGGCCGGCAAGCGTCGGAGCTGGAATGTTTAGAAGTCAAAGCCTGACCCCAGCTCACTAGCGCCACGCGAGCATCGCCAGGGTCTGTTCCAGTGTGCGCACGCGCGCGTACATCTTGATCGACGTGTCCAGGCTGTAGGCGTGGGCGGCGACGTCGCTGCCCCAGCAGCACTCGCGCACGACCACGGTGTCGAGGTCCATGTTGAACGCCTCGCGCACGCTCGTCTCCACGCCGCGATTGGTGGCGCCGCCGCCGATCACCAGCGCGGTGCGGCGCAGCGTTCGCAGCAGCTCGGCCACCCCGGTGCCGTAGAACGCGCTGGGACGGCGCTTGAGGAACACGTAGTCCTCGGACCGAGGCGCAATCTCCTCCGGGAAGCCGGCCTCGGGCGTGCCCTCGATGCAGTTGGTGAGCGACGGCACTCCCGTCTGGATGCTGAGGTCGGTGGGCAACAGCACGACGTCGCTGCCGTCCGCCCGGCTCACCGGAGTCGTGTAGATGATGGGCAGGTCGCGCATGCGGCACGCACCGATGAGAGCAACCCACGCGTCGAGGACCGGGCGCATCGCCGCGCGACGCGCGGGATCGGCGGGTGTCACGGCACGGCGGCAGGCGTCGTAGACGATCAAGGCCGCGCGCGCGGCGTCGATGCGGTCCGGCGTCATGGCCGTGGCGGCGAAGCCATGGCGAGCTCCGCCGGCTTCCTCTGGCACACGTCGAGGGCCGTCACCGCCAGCACGCGCGTGACCTTCTCCATCTCGCTCACGAGGACGCAGGCGTCGTCCTCGTCCGCGCTGCCGCGGATGGTGGCAGGACCGTAGAGCAGACATGGGATGCCGGCCTTCCACAGATGGCACGTGTCGTCGGCGCTGTACGAGTGCGGCAGCACCGCGCCGATGGCCTTCGGCTCCTGCCCGTTCACGGTGCGATAGCTCCTGGCCACCGCCTGCACGATGGGCGCGTCGATCGGGATATCGAAGGGGTCCATCACGAGTCGTCGCCGCCCCTTGAAGTGTGCGGGGGGCGGGATCTCGATCTCGTAGCGCAGCTCCGGATCGCGCGCGGCGACCGCGTCGAGCGCGCGGCGGATGTCGGCGACGATCCCGTCGACGGTCATGCCGGGCACGAAGTGCACGTCGACCAGGATCGTGCACACGTCGGGCACGTACGGCGGCTCCACGAGCACGTAGCTCGGGCCCCGCCCACCGAGGATGCTGCCCACGTTGAGCCGCGGGAACGCGGGCAGGTCGGGCCGGGGCGTGTGGCGGAACTGCACGCGCTGCAGCGCGCCGATCACCCCCGTCATCGTGTGGACCGCATTCACCGTCCCCTCGAGGCGTCCGATGTGCCCCGTCACGCCGTACGTATGAATGGCCATGTGCACGATGCCCGAGTGGACGGTCACGAGGTTGTCGGCTCCGAACGGCTCGGCGACCACTGCGGCATCGGTGCGCAGCCCGTGCTCCATCAGGTAGTGCGTTCCCTCGCCACCTTGCGTCTCGCCGGCGACGCAGGCGACGACGAGATCGCCCGCCAGGCGCACGCCGGAGCGGCGAATGGCCTCCGCCGTCATGATGATACTGGCCAGGCCACCCTTCATGTTCTGCACCCCGTGGCCGTACAGCCGATCGCCCTCGAGGGTTGGCGTCCACGGATCGCGCGTCCATCGCCTGGTGAGCGCGTTGATGTCGGTGTGGCCGTTCAGCATGAGGCTGGCGCCGCCGCCCGTCCCGCGCAGCGTGGCGATCGTCTGGAGGCGGCCGGGCTCGATCTCTTGAAGGTCGACGTCGTAACCGCGCGGGCGAAAGTATTCCTCCAGGAAGAGCGCGACGGGTGTCTCCTCCGTCTTGAAGCTCGGAATGCGGATGAGCGCGCTCGCGAGGTCGACCAGCTCCCGCGGGTCGACGTGCCCCAGTACCGCGCGCGTCAGGTCATCCATTGGCGACCTCCTTCGTCTCTGGCTGTCCCGGACCAGGCTCAACGGGGGCGACGACGAACGCAAGGGAGGCCGCCTGCACCGCGAAAGCGACGGCGATGGCCACCGCGAATCCGCCGGCGACGCCGAGACGCTCGATGAGGCCACCGAGGGCGACGAAGAACCCGACGCCGGAAAAGAGGCCGACCAGCACGCCGCGCAACAGCTGCAGCGCAGGCGCCGGACCTTTGCGTTGGGCGAAGATCGTCAAGATTGCGACGTACACGGGAAACATCGCGAGGACGCCGCTCAGTCGGGGGCCGAGCCTCACGGACGCGCTGGTGATGAGCAGGACCAGCACCGCCGTGATCGCCATGCGCGCTGGAAGATCCCAGCGCGGTGATGCGCCTGCGTTCACGGTTCGCGGTCGATCGCGGAGAATCGTCAGTCCCGCCACGAGGGCCGTCACGGCGCCCACGGCGAGAACGGCGAACGGCAGCATCGCGGTCTGTAAGATCGTCGCCAGCGCTGCGAAAGCAAGAGATCCGCCGAGCAGGGCGAGACGCCATCCGCGGCCCGCGAGCGCGGCGTAAGCGAGACAGAAGGCGATCTCGGCGAGGACGCCGACGAGCGAGCCGATGGCCGTCGCCGCCGCGAAGCCGGGACCATGGTCGAGCGCGAGGAAGAATGCGATCGGGCCCGAGGTCAGCGGCAGAGCGACGAGCCAGCCCCCGACCGCGGGCCCCCACCGCCGGCTGACGAGGCTGGCCGCGAGGATGAGCCCCGACGGGAGCATGAGTCTCAGGGCGATCGAGTCCACGCTCCAACGGTACTGCGCCGCGCAGCCTTGAGCGCGCCGATCTTCCGCCGTACCATCCCCGCATGAACATCATCAGCGGCATCAGCTTCGCAACGCTCGTAACGCTGGCGCTCGTGGTGGCGCCACCGGCGAGCGCGCAAAAGACGGCGACACTCGGCACCAACCCACCGGGCAGCGTCTTCTACGCCATCGGCGCCGGCCTCACGAAAGTGGCGGCCGACGGCGGGGGCGTGCAGCTCACCCAGCAGCCTTACTCCGGCAGCAGCACCTTCCTTCCCCTGCTGGAGTCCGGCGAGCTCGAGTTCGGCGTCAACAACGCCGTAGACATGGCTCTCGCGCACCGCGGCCCCGCGTTCAAGGTGGGCGGGCGCAATCCGTTCCCCCACACGCCGAACGTGCGTCTGGTGATGCGCATCGCGCCCCTCGTGGTGGCACCGCTGGTGCGGAAGGACTCACCCATCAAGACCATGCAGGACGTCAAAGGCAAGCGCGTCACCGGCGAGTACCCGGCGAACCTCGCCATCTGGTACAACGTCTTCGGGGCGCTCTCGAGCGCGGGTCTCGCATGGAGCGACGTGCGCGTGATCCCGGTGCCGGGCCTCAACGAGGGGATCGACGCGCTCGTGCAGGGTCGCGCGGACGTGTCGTCGTATGCCCTCAACAGCGCCAAGGTCAAGGAGGCGGATTCGGCCGTCGGCGTGCGGCACCTCGCCATCGACTGCTCACCCGACGGCGAGCGGCGGCTGCGCGCGGCCGTGCCCGGCTACTACCCACGCCGCATCAAGAAGGGCGAAGGCACGGGTGTCCTCGAGGACCTCTGCGTGATCGGCTACGACGTGTACCTGGTCGCCGGCAAGTCCGTCGCCGACAAGACGGTGGAACTACTGCTCGCGGCCATCGCGGACAACGCCGACAAGCTGGCGCCCTACCACCCCGCCCTGCGCGACTTCAATCGCGAGCAGATGATCACCTCCGACATCACCATCCCCTACCACCCCGCCGCCGTGCGCTTCTTCCGCGAGCGCGGCTCCTGGACACCCGATACCGAGCAGGCGCAGCAGCGCGCGATGGCCGGCGGTCGCTAGGGAATCATCTGTGCTAGTATCCGCCGCCATGCAAACTCAATGAGCAGATGGCAAGCATGCGTCACCGTGGCTGCCGCGCTAGCAGTTGTCCTGGCCCTGACGAACATGATCCTCTTCGAGCGGAACCGTTCGCTCCAGCAAGAGGTCGGCTCACGGGCCCAATACATCCAGCAGTCAGTGCAGCTGGAGGGGCTCCACCGCGAAATCGTGAACGCCATCGCCAACCTCGCCGTCCGCAACAAGGACGATGCGCTGAAAACGATCCTCACTCAGCAAGGCATCACCTTCAACGTGGGCCCGCCTGAGCCTACGCCGACTCCGCCGTTGCCTCAGCCTCCGGAAGTGAAGGGCCGTCGGTGATCGTGCGATGAGCTCCGCTGAACCCGGCAGCCCACAGGAGCGCGGGAGCCCGTGGCTGGCGGTTACGCTCGTGACGGTCGCCATCGTACTCATCTACATGCGGCGGGGTCGGCCCGCGCAACGCTGATCTGACCGCTACCGTCCCACCCACGCGTCCCAGAAGCGGCCGGCGTACGTGAGCGACGTCTCGATGTCCTCGTCGAGCAGGTATCCCGCGGCGGCGAGCGCCTTCGCGGCCCCGCGCACGCGCGCGAGGTAATCGTCCCGCGAGCGATAGCGCTCGGCGATCGACGGGCGCGGGTCGCCCGCCTTCTCGCGCTCCGCACGCGTCGTCGCGAACGGCAGCGTGGCGCCCGCGAAGTAGAGCATCTGGTCGGCGCCGCCGATGTCCGGATGGCGGAGGTTCCAGCCGGTGTGTGTCGCGAGCGGCACCGTGACCTCGGGCACGGGGATGCCGGCGCGCTCGTTGCCGTCGTCGTCCACCGCGCTCACGCGCGTGCCGTAGGTGGGCCCGTCCTTCGGCGGCAGCGTGGTGAAGTCGCGGCGCTGCGGCCGCTCGTGATGGATCGGATACCGGGCGCCCGGGATGCGCTCGAAGAGCTTGCCGAGGTCGGAGGGATCGACGGCGGTGCCATCGGCGATCCGCGGCACCCGGCTCGGCGGCGGCACGGTGCCATCCGCCGTCCAGCGGTCGAGATGCACGAGCAGCGCGCGCAGCAGGCGGCCGTAGTGCACGACGGACCGCACGTGCTGGGAGCGCTCGGAAAAGCCGCGCGGGTCGGCGGCAACGGTGGTCGTGTCGGTGGGAGGCCACAGGCCGGTCCCGTGCTCGGTCCCGGTGAAGTGATAGGCGCGCACGTCGGGGCCCGGCTCCCGATCGCGCATGCCTGCGTGGTCGGTGTGGATCAGTGACGCGTCGCCGCGGTGATACTCGAACGACGTGTTGGTGTAGAAGACCTTCAGCCCGCCGCGCGGCTCCACGTGCGTCGGCTCCAGGCAATCCATCATCGACGGCCGGTCCTTGGAGTTCTGACCGAACCGATCGTTGAACTCGCCGAGCATCGCGCCCGCGACGTTGGCGATGATGCCGTCGAAGGCGCGGCGTCCCCCCTCGTCGGTGTTGACATCGTGCTGGACGAGCGTGCGGAGCAGCCGCCCCGTTTGCGATCTTCCGTACGCGTGCGCGCGGTGTACGGCGCCGGGGGACGGATGGCCCTCGCTCGCCCCGCCGTACTTCATCCACGCCGCCGCGTCGCGCAGCGCGGCCATGCCGAGCCCGATCACCCTCGCGCCCACCGCCGTGTACACGCACTGGTAGATGCGTCCCCTGGCGAAGCCACCGTCGAGCGCGATGTGCTGCCGATCACGAAAGTGCCACCGCTCACGCGGGATCACCGTGATCTCGCCGTCGAGCTGGTCGCGCACGATGAGCACGGCCTCGGGCTGCACGAGGTCTGCCGCGTCGTAGGGCTCGTGGCCGCGGTCCGACAGCATGAACGTGTCGACGTCGACGGGCGCCTGGAGCTGGACATAGACGCGCCCGGTGAGACGCCGGCCGCCGGCATCGAGCGCCTCCGGCGCGTGCAGGCGCAGGAGGCCCGGCACGTCGGGCGGCAGGTCGCTCTGCCAGCCGCACGACAGCACCATCCATCCGTTGCGCATGAGCCAGCCGTCGCCGGTGTCGATCGGCGGATTCGGATCCGCGCCGGGAACCAGGGTCGGGCGGGTGGCGTGGTTGAAGTTCGGGACGGAGACGGTGTTGCCGCGGTTCACGACGTCGACGAGCACGCGCCCGCTGCCCTTCGCGCGATCCACGGGCAGGAGGAGCGAGACGTCGGCGGCGAAGCCGACGCGGCCGCCGGCGGCGCGGGGTGCGAGGGCGAGATCGGTGATCGTCCGGTTCGTGGCGTGTGCCGGATCGACGGTGAAGTGGAGGCGGCCCTTCAGCTCTTCGTACGGGCCGACGGCGCCGAAGGCGCGACCTTCGGCAAGCGGGCGGCGAAGCGTGATGTCGAAGCGGGTGACCGGCATGGCCGCCACCCTACCACGTTGCGGAGATCCCCCGGTACACTGAGCACGAGATGACGGCTATGGGTGCGCCGGACGACCGTGCGATCGGAGAGCGCCTCGCCCATCGCGCCGTCGAGCTGGCGGAAGCGCTCCTGCGCGAAGCGCGTGCGCAGCAAACGCCCGACGAGCACGCGCAGGCTCGCAAGCTCGCCCGCATGATGGCCGATCCGCATGGCAAGGCGCTCACCATCGCGCTCGCCGATCAGGCCTTCCGCAGCCACCGGCCGGAGCGTATCGCCGACCAGCTCGCGTACCTGCTCGAGCGCTACGGCGTCCCTCGGTACATGGACTGGTGGGAGCGCGTCGGCCTCCTTCTCGGCGGCGCCATGGCGCATTACCTGCCGAGCCTGGTGGTGCCCCCCATCGTGAACCGGCTGCGCCAGGAGACGCAGAACGTGATCCTGCCCGGCGAGGAGGAAGACCTGCGCCGCTACCTCGAGGAGCGGCGGCGCGCGGGCATGCGGCTGAACCTGAACCAGCTCGGCGAGGCCATCCTCGGCGAGATGGAAGCCGCGCGCCGCCTGGAGGCGTACCTCGCGCTGCTCGCCCGCGACGACGTCGAGTACATCTCCGTCAAGGTCTCGTCGATCTTCAGCCAGATCGATCTCGTCGCTTTTCGCGCCACGGTGGCGCGCGTGGCCGAGCGTCTGCGCACGCTCTACCGCGCGGCCGCCCGCCACCAGTATCACCACCCCGATGGCCGGATCACACCGAAGTTCATCAACCTCGACATGGAGGAGTATCGCGACCTCGACCTCACGATGACGGCGTTCTGCGAGGTGCTGGAGGAGCCGGAGTTCTGGGGCCTGAGCGCCGGTATCGTGCTGCAGGCCTATCTCCCCGACTCGCACCGCGTGCAGCGCACGCTGACGTTGTGGGCGCGCGGGCGGCGGGCCTGTGGCGGCGCGCCCATCAAGCTGCGCATCGTGAAGGGGGCGAATCTGGCCATGGAGCGCATCGAGGCCGCCGTGCACGGCTGGCCCCAGGCGCCCTACGAGACGAAGGTCGAGGTGGATGCCAACTACAAGCGCATGCTCGAGTACGGCTGTCAGCCCAAGCACGCGGAGGCGGTCCACCTGGGCGTCGCCAGCCACAACCTCTTCGACATCGCCTACGGTCTCGTGCTGCGCGAGAGCCACCACGTCGAGGACTGCGTCGAGTTCGAGATGCTCGAAGGCATGGCCAATCACCAGGCGAGGGCGGTGCACGCGCGCGCGGGAGGCCTGCTGCTCTACGCGCCCGTCGTCCGCGCGGAAGACTTTCACAGCGCGATCGCCTACCTCGTGCGCCGGCTGGACGAGAACACCGCGCCCGAGAACTTCCTGCGCCACGTCTTCGACCTGGAGCCGGGCTCGGCGGACTGGCTCGCCGAGCGCGATCGCTTCCTGGCCGCGTTCGCGCTCAAGGCCGCGTTCTCCGACGCGCCTCGTCGCACACAAAACCGGAGGACGGCCGCGACCGCCGCTCCCACCCCGCACTCCCTCGACGGGAAGTTCGAGAACGATCCCGAGACCGACTGGACCCTGGCGGCCAACCGCAAGTGGATCGACCAGGACGTGTCGCACTGGCGCGCGCGATCACCGGAGGAGATCCCGCTGCAGATCGGCGGCGAATTCCGCACGGGCTCACAGGCCGCGGAGGGGCGCGATCCCTCGCGCCCCGGTCGTGTCGCTTACCGCTATGCGCTGGCCGGCCACGCGGACGTCGATCGTGCGCTGACGGTGGCGCGGGCGGCGCAACCGGCGTGGGCGCTGCGCACCGTCGCCGAGCGCGGTGCCGTGCTGGAAGCGTGCGCGGCGGAGCTGGGCCGGCGGCGCGGCGACCTCATCGGGGCGATGATCGTCGACGGCGCCAAGACGGTGACGGAGGCGGACGCCGAAGTCTGCGAAGCGGTCGACTTCGCACGCTACTACGCCCGCACGCTGCGCGACATCGCCAGCGAGGTGAGCGATTGCCGCATGGAGCCGCTGGGCGTGGTGGTGATCACTCCACCCTGGAACTTCCCGCTCTCGATCCCGGCGGGCGGCGTGCTCGCCGCGCTCGCGGCCGGCAACACCGTCGTCCTCAAGCCGGCCTCCGAGGCGGTGCTCGTGGGCTGGGGGCTGGCGCGCTGCCTGTGGGACGCCGGCGTCCCGCGCGAGGTTCTCCAGTTCCTGCCCTGCCCCGATGATGAGATCGGCCGCGGGCTGGTGACGGATGCGCGCGTGGGCGGCGTCATCCTCACCGGCTCGGTGGAGACGGCCCGTCTCTTCCTCGGCTGGCGCGCCGATCTCACGCTGTTCGCGGAGACGAGCGGCAAGAACGCGATCATCATCACGTCGCTCGCGGATCGGGACCAGGCCATCCGCGATCTCGTTCGCTCCGCCTTCGGCCACAACGGCCAGAAGTGCTCGGCGGCCAGCCTGGGCATCTGCGAGGCCGAGGTGTACGACGACGCCGACTTTCGCCGCCAGCTTCGCGACGCCGCCGCCAGCCTCTGCGTGGGCAGCGCGTGGGAGCTCGCCAGTCGAATCACCCCGCTCACCCAACCGCCCGGTGTTGCGCTCACACGCGCGCTCACCGTCCTCGACGACGGCGAGGAGTGGCTGCTCGAGCCCAGGCAGGCGGCGGACAACGCGCAGCTCTGGTCCCCCGGCATCAAGCTCGGCGTGCGTCGTGGATCCTTCTTTCACCACACGGAGTGCTTCGGTCCCGTG
Organism: Candidatus Rokuibacteriota bacterium; assembly: GCA_046712525.1. Classification (GTDB taxonomy): domain Bacteria; phylum Methylomirabilota; class Methylomirabilia; order Rokubacteriales; family CSP1-6; genus JBBDXO01. The sequence continues at coordinate 845 of JBKKCN010000139.1, read as the reverse complement.
CTGGGGCTGATGCGGGCCGAGAGCCTCGAGGAGGCGATCGACCTCGCCAACGGACAACCGTTCGGGCTCACGAGCGGGATCGAGACGCTGGACGATCGCGAGATCGCCCACTGGGTCGATCGCATCGACGCCGGCAATCTCTACGTCAACCGCTCCATCACGGGCGCGATCGTCGGGCGCCAGCCCTTCGGCGGCTGGAAGGCCTCGTCAGTGGGGCCGGGGGCCAAGGCGGGCGGTCCCAACTACGTCCTGCAGCTCGCGCGCTGGCACCAGGTCTCGCACCCCGCCCGCGACGACGGCGAGTCGCTCCCGGAGCCGATCGCCACGCTGCTCGAGCAATGCCTGGCGGAGCTGTCCGACGCCGACGCGGCCGCCCTGGTGCGGGCGAGCGCAACGAGCTACGCAGCTGCGTGGCGCCGGCGTTTCAGCCTCGAGCACGATCCGAGCGCGATCCCCGGCGAACGGAACGCCTTTCGCTATCGGCCGTGCCGCCGCGTGATCGCGCGGGGGACGACCGCGCGTCCCGCCGCGACCGCCGCGTTGTGCCAGGTCATCCTGGCTGCCGCGGTCGTCGGCACGCCGCTCACGGTGAGCTTCTCACCGGAATCACGGCCCTGGTCGTGGCTGGCGCAGTGCAGCGGAGTGCAGATCACGGTGGAGACGGAGGCCGGGTTCGCGGAGCGCCTCGTCCATCCGGAGGATGTGGAGCGCGTCAGAGTGTGGGAGCCGATCTCGACGGCGGCCCGCACCGCCGCCAACGCCACCGGCGTCACCGTCATCGACGCGCCCGTCGTCGCCAACGGACGCCTGGAATTGCGCTGGTACCTCCGGGAGCAGACCGTTTC
>JBKKCN010000138.1:0-6656 GCA_046712525.1 Candidatus Rokuibacteriota bacterium | reverse complement strand
GTCCGTGGGGGAACGCGAGTACTTACGGTTCAACAACGCGAGACAGGACACGATTCCCCTCACGGTGGTGGCCGGGGTGACGTTCCAGTCAGGCGACACGGTGAGCATCAAGCTCTACGTCCGTAACGCCTGTTCCGGGAGTGGCAAGAATTCCGGCAGGGCGCGGCTGTGGTACAACGACAGCGCCGCCAACAGCCGCTTCGACGCGACAATTGGCAGCCCAAGAACTTACTTCCTCCGGGACGCATTCGTCCTCGCTACCACCCTGGGACCTGGACCCAAGAAGACGATCGACGTCGCGGCGGGGGCGAAGTGCAGTCCGTACAAGACGTTCGGGACCTGGAGCATCAACAGCCCATAGAGCCGGCGGCGGCGTCAGCGTGGGCGGAGCGTAGTACGGGAATCGTGCGGCTGTGAGCTAGTAGCACACCGCCCGGCGCGGGCAGCGCGCCGGACGGACGGACGATCAGGGAGTCAGCTGGAAGGACTTACTCGCGACGGGGGTGCGGCTGTTGTCGAGATAGAGATCGATCTGCCACGACCCCACCAGCGAGTACTCGGTGATCCACGTCCCGCCCACCGGCAGCAGCGTTTCCACCGGAACGCCGCGCTGATGCGCGCCGCGCTTCTTCAGCACAGAGGTCCGCGTGTCGAACGGCCGCGTCAGGCGCTGGTATAGCGAGCCGTCGGGCGCACGCAGCTCGAGCCGCTGCACGTGCGCGCCGCCCACGTTCCACCACGCGATGATGCGCAGATCGCGCAGGGTGGCGAGAGAGAAGCTGGTCCCCTGCTGGCTGGTCCCGGCATTGGTGAGCCCCACGATCTGGAGCGTGGCGAGCGCCACGGGGGGACGCTCTACCGCCGCCGCCGGTACGGCGCCGCCCAGCACGGTGAAGGCGAGGGCGACGAGCAGTGTCCTCATGGCAGCGGCACCTGGATCTTGAAGAGCTTGCCGCCGTTGGTGCCGACGAAGACGTGGGTGCCGTCTTCGGTGCTCACGTCGCCCACGGTGCTGCCGTCGAGCATCCCGGAAGCGGGATAGACCTTCTCGTTGCCGCCGCTGAGGTCGAACTCGTGCAACCGGCCGTCGGAGGAGCCGACGTACAGCTTGTCGAGCAGCAGCGGCGTGGAGGCACCCGCGACGGCGACCTTGAAGACCTGGGTGAAGCTGGCGCCGCCGTTGTGCTGCAGCCCCCAGAGATTGCCGTCCATGGTGGAGAAGTACAGCAGGCCCGGAGTCGTCCAGTCTTCGAAGATCACGCTCTTGACGGCGCTGGCGAGGTTGTGGCTCGTGGCCGTGAAGGTGGTGGCGTCGACCGCGTACAGGAGGCCGGCCGTGTTACCTACGTAGATCGTCGTCCCGTCCGCGCTGAGCGCGGGCGACGTGTCGAGGTCGCCGAGTGCGAGCTGCTGGACGACGGCACCGTCGAGCGTGTTCAGGATCCACAGCGTGGAGCCCGTGCCGCGCGTAGCGAGGTACACGCGGTTGCGGTTGTAGTCGACGTACGGCATACCGACGATGTAGTCGATGCTGTACGTGCAGGTCGCGTTGAACGTCCACAGGGAAGCGCCTGTGTCCGCGCGAAGGGCGAAGAGCTTGTTGTTGGTGGCGGCGGTGCCACAGTTCGTGGCGCCCGTGTTCCGGCTCGCCGCGAAGAGCACGTCGGTCGTGTACGCCGCCTGGAAGGCGGCATCGGAGTACGACCAGATCTGGGCGGCGATACCCGCCTGGACGGCGTTCGCCTGCGCGCTCAGGTTCGTCGTCCAGTTCGCGGTGCCCACCACGGCGTCCAGCGAGTAGACGCGCCCGCTCTGGTCACCGCCGATGACGGAGCCCCACGTCTCGGCTTGCTGGGGGGCGAGGGCTGTTGTCGGCTCGGGAGTCACGTACTGCCTCACCGTGTACCAGTCAAGCTTCATGGTCAGGGCGGTGTCGTTCCAGATGAACGGTCGCAGGTTGCCCGTCGGGATCGAGGTCGAGATGTTGTCGACCTGCGTCGTGTCCTGGAAGAACCGGACGTTCGTGGCGCCCTCGCGGTTGATCGTGTAGGTGTGATACGCCGTCGGTGTGGTCGGGACCCACGTATTGATGGTCACGGTGGGCGGCGACGCGGTCGCCGCGCGGGTGGACACGTCGTCGGTCGAGAACGCCACCCATGCGCCGGTGTAGCCGTCCTGATCGCTCGGCGTGTGATAGTTGAAGGACGCTGACGTTCCGTCGCCCGTGAGCTGGACCCGGGCTTCCCACGATGTGCTGGTCCCGAAGGCGTAGCCCGAGGGCGCCCAGATGCTCGTGAGCGCGTTGAGTGTCAGCACGCCACCGAAAACACTCGTGGAGCCCCGGGTCACCGTCCACTTGCTCGTGTCGATCGATGCCCCCGAGAAGTCGTCGTGGAAGAGGAAGACATTCATCGAGTTGGCCGGTGGGTTGGCGGCGAGCGGATTGCCGTAATAGACGTAGTAGTTGCTGTCGGAGCCGCTGGCGGCGATGGCGGCCTGGGTCTTGATCCAGATCTTCGTGGACGCCGTGTTCCACGCCGAGCCACTATCGAGCACCCGGTCGAGCTCGACGCCGCTCGCGCCGTTCCAGTACACCACCCGGACGTCGTTGCCGTCCGCCCGCGAGCTGCCCGCCGCCACGAGGCTGGCGTGGTTGAGCGTGATGGGCACGGAGTACCCGTTCGGCGCACCGGGCGCTCCCGCCGTGATGGTCACGTTCCGGCGATACGAATAGCCGTTGTTCGGCACCCAGCTCAGCCATCCCTGCACGGGCTGGGTGGTCGTCACCGGGCTCCAGGTCTGCAGACCGGTCGCGGTGTCGAGCGATGCGATGCGGCTCGCGTTGGAGGCGATGTAGATGGACCCGGTGCCGGCGATGCCCGGCTTCAGCATGGAGCCGCCCGCGAGCATGTAGCTCCACGACGGCCGCCCTCCGAAGGGGGCGGTCCCGTCCACCTGGGTGCCGGGCGCATAGCAGCCGCCAGCGCTCTTCGGGAACACCTTGTAGGAGTACGCCGTGCCCGGCGTGAGCCCCGTCTTCGTGAAGCTCGACTGGACCGCGGCGCCGTTATAGCGGACGGTGGCGCCGCCGATGGTGGCGCCCACCGAGTACGTCGTGTGGTTCACGGGCACCTCGGTGATCGCGGCGCCGGCCTTCTCGAGGATCGTCACCGCATTCGGGCTCGACCAGTAGACGGTGGCCTGCGTGCCGGCGACGGTCGCCGCCGCGTACGTCGGGTCCGCCACGGTGCAGGAAATGGCGGGAGTGACGACGCGCGACTGGTTGGTGGCGGCGTCGAACCAGACGCGCGCGTTCACGGTGGTAGGTGCATTGGCAGCGATCACCCTGACGTGCAGGCGGTCGCCATCGGCGAAGGTCACCCCAGTGGTGGCGAAGCTCGCGGTGACCAGGGCCGGAGTGCCCGGGCTCGAGACGTTCACGGTACCGGAGCCGATCACGGCCGCGTTGTGCAGCAGTTGCACGGTCAGGGTGCCGCTGATCGTCTTCGGCCGCAGCGCGAGGATGTGCGCGTTGCCGACGTCCGCGAAGTCCGAGTCCGCCCGCTTGGCACCCGTAGCGCCTGCGGCGGCCTGGATCACGTAGTACGCGGCGATGGCTATGTTGCCGCCATACGTATCGAACGCCTCCGTCATGCTGCCGGCGGGCACTCCCACCCAGTGGTCGGGGCCGGGGTTGCCGATACTGTGAGAGGTCACCAGCATCGCGTACGGCACCGTCGTGGTCATCGACGGCGTCGGGTGCACGGTCCCGCTCCCCGGCGTCGAGGTGTTCTGGCCGAGGTCCACACCAGCCATCGGGGTCGTGGTGTCCACGTTGTAGAACGACTGGATCCCGCCCGCCGCCATAACAGCGGTGGTGCCGAACGACCAGGTATAGTTTGCCGGCTCGCTGGCGGTGACGACCTTTGAGTACACGGCCAGTGAGTGCGCCCATTGATTCGAGTTGTCGGTGCGCTTCACGAGCGCCCACCCGGCGGGCGCCGTGACCGCCGCGGTCCACGGGCGGAACGCGATGGAGGCGATCATCACGTCGTCCAGGACCGTGGTCGGCTTCGTGATGGTCAGCGGCACCGGAGCCGGGCGGAGCGCGAGCTGCGCGCCGTGGCTGATCGCGTTGGCGGCACCCGCCCGGGTGGCCGCGACCGCCCCCATGCCGGTCGGAGGCGCGATGAGGTTCGAATAATGGGCCGCGATCGACGAGTCGGTCCCGTTCGGGGTGGCGGAGAACATGGCCTGTGTCCACGTCCCGGGACTCGGCGTCGGCAGGCCGATCGACGTGTGGTTGTCGGCCATGTGCGCGGTGAAGACCAGCATCGCGTTCTCGGTGACGGTGGTGATGCCCCCTGCTTCGGTCGTCAGGTCGGCGGCGCTGACGGTGAAGCTGTTGGCCACGTCGAACGCGGTGCTCGTGTTTACCCCCCGGAATCCGATGATCCGCGCGACGATCGAGTCGCCGGCGGCGTGGGTCACGGTGGGATTGGCGTCACCCGCGACTGCGCGCCGCCAATACAGCGTGGCCCGATGGGTCGTCCCGCTGTTCGCGGCATTGAGCTGCGTCCACCCCGCCGGCATCGTCGATGCGACGTTGTCCTTCGACTCGATGACGCAGATGTGGATGTCGTTGGCCGCCCAGCCCGCCGGCAGCCCGGGCGTGACGTTGCCGCTGGCCGCCGTGCCGACGGCCCCGGCCGCGGTGAACGAGATTGTCGGTTGCACGCCCGCCGATGCCGCCTGGCGGAAGCCGATCTGGAAGTCGTTCTCGGGATAGAGGTTCACCGTGGTCGTCCCCGCCGCCATGCTCTGGCCCGCGGTGAACGTGTCAGACGACCACGTGCACGTCCAGTTGTTGCCGGGGGCACCGGGGCAGGACGTCGAGGCGCCGCTCGGAGTGTAGCCCTGCACCATGTCAATGTTCGGTCCGTTGAACGTGGTGGTGTTCTTGAACATGAACGTGCTGGTCTCGTCCGTGGTCGCGTGCGCGCGTGGCGTCAGCGCGGGCGCGAACATGCCGACCAACATCACGATGACCATGACTGCCGCGAGCGAACGCTTGTATAGCACGGCAAGAGGGAAAGCACGGGGTGTGCCACTCTACGCCGCGTATAGTTACGGGTAGTTAGAGCTAAATCCCGGGCTTTTTGTGACCGGCTGACCGGGCGGCGGTGGCCAGAGTGCGTCCGGCCTGGATGAAGATCGATCAGTCCCTTCTCAGTGCACTCGTGACCATCGACTGTGACGGGATCGCGTCGCCGCGCCGACGAGGGGCTGTCAATGCGCAGCGTCGCGACGGCGCAGGCGCACGGCACGGGTGGCGATGCCGGCGAGGCGGCCGTAGTGCGTGGCGTACGCGGCAAGCAGGGAGCGCGCCTCGTAGCGCGAGCGCAGCCATCGCGGCGGCGGGACGAGGCCGGTGACGAGCGCGCGCGCGATGTCCGCGCGCCGGTCGAGCAGGAGCAGGCCCACCACATACTCCAGCCGGTGCAGCCCGTCTCCGCCCACCTGCCGCAGCCGATCGACGACCGCCACTCGCAGCGCACCCGGCCACAGCCGGCGCATGGCTGCCTCGGGCGCGACGGCGCCGAGCTGCTCGCCCACGATGCGGAGCGCGAAGTAGACCGCGGCGGCGGCGTACCAGCGCCGCGCGCGCTCCAGCACCGCCTCCCAGTCCAGCGTGGCGCTGTGGCGCTGCAGGAGCAGCGCGAGATCGAGCTGCCAGAGCACGCCCGCCAGCGTGTGATGGATGGCGAAGTGCGCCGCCAGGTAGACCAGCAGGTCCTCGGGCGCGAGCGCGTGCGCCGCCTCGCCCCACGCGCTTGCGGGCACCGCGCGCTCCCAGATTTCCGCCGCCGCCAGCTCGGTGGCGTGACTGCCCCCGGGATGCGCGACACACTCCCAGTGCAGGTCCACGGGCAGCCGCGAAGAGCCGGGCGCCGCCACCAGGTAAACCGCGCCCGCATGCTCCAGCTCGTACGCGAGGGAGCGGCCCGGGCTCCCGTGCACGTAGCCGAGCGCGGCGAGGACGCCGAGGGCGCGCGCGCGGTGGCTGGGGTGCACGAGAAGGTCGAGGTCGGTGAACGGCCGCAGCGCGGGATCGTCGTAATACGCGGCGGCGAGGGCAGGCCCCTTGAGGACGATCGTGGGAACGCCGACGTCCCCGAGGGCGCGCACGACGTCACGGAGCTGGGCGCCCGCGAGCAGGGACTGCCGCTGCGCGGCGATCCACGCCGCACGAAGACGGGCGAGCGCGGGCGGCGGCGCGTCGCCGTCGCGAAGGGCGGCGTACAGGAGTGGGGCCATCCGCTCCTGCTCCGCCCGCGCGACCATCGCCTCCCAGTCGGGAACGGCGGCGGCGAGATCGGAGAATGTCAGGGGCGCGTGAGCGAGGAAAGCGCGGGCCGCCGCGACGAACGGGTCGCGGGTGGCGTCAGGCGAGCGGCGCAGAGGAGCCGCCGGCGAGACGCTGGGCGTCCGCTCTCAGCTCCGCCATCGCCTCGCCGCGCCGGAACGGTCCGAGGAAGTCGCCGTCCTCCATCAGCGCGAGCGCGCTGCATCGAAAGCCGGGGGTCGCCTTCGCTCCCCCGCGCAGATCCGTCACCGTCTGCGTACGCAGATCCTTGAGCAGGGGCGAGCCCGTC
>JBKKCN010000137.1:0-6503 GCA_046712525.1 Candidatus Rokuibacteriota bacterium | reverse complement strand
TGGACGACGTGAAAGCGTGGGGCATCGAGGCGCTGCACCGCGCCATCGACGGGCTCACCTGCCGTACCGCGGTGCACATCTGCTACGGCTACGGCATCAAGGCCAACAACGACTGGAAGCAAACGCTCGGCAGCGAGTGGCGGCAGTACGAGCAGACCTTTCCCCTGTTAGCGCGCAGCCGTATCGACCAGATCTCGCTCGAGTGCGCCAACTCGCGGGTGCCGCTGTCGCTGCTGGGGCTGCTCGACGGCAAGGACGTCCTCGTGGGCGTGGTGGACGTGGCCACGCACGCGGTGGAGACGCCGGAGCAGGTGGCCGCCACCATCCGCGCCGCCCTGCGCTACGTGCCCGAGGACCGGCTCTACCCGTGCACGAACTGCGGCATGGTTCCCCTGCCCCGCGAGGTGGCGCGCGGCAAGCTTCGCGCGCTCGCCGCTGGCGCCCGCCTCGTCCGCGCAGGGCGCTGAAAAACGCCATTGGAGCGCCCTGCCAGTTTCAGGCTGTCGATAGCTACCTCGCGACGTCGACCCACGTTCGGTGCGCGGCGGATTCTCCGATGGCGTCCAGCACGGCCTGGGCGCGCATGCCGTCCTCGAAGGAGGGGGAGGGGGTGGCCCCGGTGCGGATGCAGTCGAGCATGTGGGCCACCAGGGGTGCGATGGTCGCTTTGCCGATCATGTCCATCTGATCCCCGCCGGCGGCGACGGCGTCCGCCTCCGGCTGCACCACCTGCCACGCGCCGCCCGGCGTCGCCGCCTGCAGCTCGCCCTCGTACCAGCGCGGCCCCGCCCTTCGGAATTGGTAGGAGAGTGAGCCGCCGGCGCCGAAGATCTCCAGCGACTGATCGTTGGTGCCGTGCGCGACGCGGCTCACCGCGAGCGTGAGGGGGGCGCCCGACACCAGTTCCGCGGACACCAGGCAGTAGTCCTCGGCGTCGGCGCCGCGGCCGCCACCGGACACCGTGCGGGCGGGATACGCGATCCCCGACTGCGCCGACACGCGCTTGAACTCGCCGAAGTTCCACCGCACGAGATCGACGAGGTGCACACCCTGGTCACCCATGGCGCCGTGGCCGGCTTCGGCGCGGTCCATGCGCCAGGTAGGCGTCGCCGTCTCGTCGGCCCACCGCGCGCCCAACCAGCGCCCCGCGATGTGGAAGACGCGGCCGAGCGTGCCCACGCGCTCGTGCAGCGCGCGCATGGCGGCGGGGAAGCGCCAGTTGAAGCCCGTCATCGCGACGCGACGCGCGCGCGCGGCCGCCTCCACCATCGTGGTCGCCTCCGCGCGGGTCATCGCGAGCGGTTTTTCACAGAGCACGTGTGCGCCCCCCGCAAAGGCGCGGGCGGCGATCTCGGCGTGCAGGCGGGGCGGGGTAGCGATCACCACGATGTCGGGGTGCGCGCGCTCGAGCATGATCTCCCACCGGTCAAAGACGTGCGCGACGCCGTAGGCATCCGCCACTTTCTTCGCCGCTGCCTGGTCGCGCTGGCAGAGGGCGACCACCTCGCAGCCGTTCGCCTGAAAGGCGGGAATGTGCGCCCGGCCGAAGCCGAGCCCGATGATGCCGACTGTCTGAGTCATCACGCCTCTGTGAGTGCGTTGATTGTTCGGTCGCGTCGCTCGTTGTCCGGCTCAGGAGGCGACGAGCCAGCCGATGACGCCGGCGGCCAGCACCACTGCCACCGGGGGCGCCCATTTTGCCAGAAGCACGACGGCCGCGCTTGCGGCGAGGGCGACGGAGAGCGTGTCGTGGAGCGCTGAGCGCGCCAGCGTGTAGACGCCCGCCCCCATGAGGCCGACGCCGATCGGCGCAAGCGCGCGCTCCAGCGGCACCGCCCACGGGTGCGTCCGCCACCGCTGCCAGCCCGCGGCGACCACGCCCGCCAGCAGCGAGGCGGGCAGGAACATCGCCGACGCTGCCACGAGACCGCCTGCGATCCCGTGCGCGGCATAGCCGACGAAGACGACCACCAGCATGTTGGGGCCCGGCGTGAGCTGCGACAGCGTATAGCCGTCGAGGAACTGCCGTGCGGTCACCCACGCACGGACGGAGACCACCTGTCGCTCCATCTCCGGCACCACGCCCAGACCGCCGCCGACGCAGAGCACGCTGAGCCAGAGGAACGTCCACGCCAGCGTGAGCAGACCGCTCATGCGCGGGCGCGCGGGCGATGCAGGAACACGCTCACGACGCCGACGAGGACGATCACGAGCGCCGTGTTGATGCGCAAGGGGCCCACCGCGGCGAAGGTGAGGGCAGCCACGAGCACCGCGCGGGCGTCCTGCAGCACGGGGGACGCCACGCGCGCGGTGGTGACGAACACGAGTCCGACCACGGCGCCGCCCATGCCGTGCATGAGCGTGTTGACGGCGGGCGAGAAGCCGCGCGCGAAGTACAGGACGGCGACGGCGAGCAGGATGAGGGCGCCCGGCCCCACCACCGCGAGGAGCGCCCACACCGCTCCCGACACTCCGGCCAGACGATAGCCCAGTGCGACAGCGAGGTTGGAGAAATTGGGACCGGGGAGCAGCTGGCTGACGGTGATGTCTTGCAGGAACTCGTCGTCGGTCAGCCAGCGGCGGCGGACGACGATGGCATCATAGAAGAACGCGCTGCGCCCCCCTCCGATGCTGGTCAGTCCCGTCCAGGCGAAAACGCCGATGAGCCGTGCGAGCGGGATGCGACGGAGGGGCGACCCGGCCAGTGACTACTTCCGGCGGCCGTCCACAGCGTACTTCGAGGGGTACTTGGACGCCACGGTGGAGAGAATCTCGACGAGATCGGGGCTGATGTACACCTTGCCGTCGCGCGCGACCACCGCGCCCGAGCGCTCGACATCAGTCCACTCCGAGCGCCGGACTTCCAGGTAATCGTTGACGTCGATAACCAGGAAGGCGGTGCTGAAGATGTCCACTCTCTCGAGCGTTGCTGTCATCGAGTCCCCCTTTGTGCGCCCTCAGGGCGCGTCCTGGTCTCAGTATACTTGAACGCCGCACAAGTCGTTGCTTCAGGTACCATGCCCCGGGCGCAGGCCAGAAGTCCACGAACAAAGGAGAGAGGATGCACATGGACAGCCAGGAAGTCACGACGCCCTCGGGGCTGCGCTACCTCGAGATCCTGGAGGGGACCGGCCGTGCGCCCGCCAAAGGCGATACCGTGAGCGTCCATTACACGGGGTGGCTGGAGGACGGCAAGAAGTTCGACAGCTCGCACGACCGTCGCCAGCCGCTCGAGTTCGCCCTCGGGCGCGGACAGGTGATTGCCGGCTGGGACGAGGGCCTGTACACGATGAAGGTGGGCGGCAAGCGCAAGCTCATCATCCCCGCGCACCTCGGCTACGGCGATCGCGGCGCGGGCGGCGTCATCCCCCCGCGCGCCACTCTCGTCTTCGAGGTGGAGTTGCTGGGCGCGCGGTGAGCGCCGCGGTGGCAGCGAGCGCCGTGCCCACCGTCCAGATCGACAACGACACCGTGCGCGTCACGGAGTGGCGGTTCGCGCCTGGTGCTGCCACCGGCTTTCACCGGCACGAATTCGAGTACGTCGTCGTTCCCCTCACCACGGGACGGCTTGCTGTCGAGGGCAAGGACGGCGTCGTTACCGCCGACCTCACGGCGGGCCGTTCGTACACGCGGCCCGCCGGCGTCGAGCACGACGTGCGCAACGCCAACGCTTTCGAGTTCGTCTTCGTCGAGGTCGAGATCAAAGAGCGCCGGTGACGGCGCTGAGGATTTCGTCGAGCTCCTTCAGGGTCTCGGGGTCGAGCGCGGTGGCGGGCGGGCGCACATACGCGGAGCGGAGCCACCCGCGCCGGCGCAGGATCTCTTTTCGCAGCGCGATGGACGTACCCGGGACCGCTCCGGGCTGGCTCTCGTAGCGGATGAGCGGCAGCCACCGGTAGAAGAGGGCGCGCGCCTCCGCGCGCTGCCCCTTCACGAAGTGCTCGCGGATGGCGGCGAGCGCCTCCGGGTAGGGGAAGCCCGTCATGGCGCCGTCGGAGCCGCGCGACAACTCCTCGAAGAAGTACACGCCCCCCAGCCCGCCGAAGATGGCGACCGGCCGCTCGAGCGTCGCGCGCAGGCGCGTGATCTTCGGCAGCGTCGGCGCTTCCTCCAGCTTCACGGCCTGAGCACCCGGGAGCGCCGAGCAGAGCCGCGCGATGAACGGGGCCGGCATCGTGACCTGTGTGGTGACCGGCTCGTCCTGGACGACGAGCGGAAGGCCGACCGCCGCCACCGCCGCGTAATGCTCCGCGACGGCGTCCAGGTTCTTCACGCCCTGTGGCGGGGCGACCATGATGGCGTCCGCGCCGCGCTCTCGCGCCGACCGTGCGAGGGCGACCGCCAGGTGGGTTCCCGAGGCGGATACTCCGACGACCGCCGGCACGCGTCCCCCCACCGCCTTCACCACGCCTTCCACCACGCGCACGCGCTCATCGTCGGTGAGCCGGTGCGCTTCGCCCGCGATGCCGAGGATGGTGACGCCGTTGACGCCGGTGGCCAGCGCCGACTCGACGAGGTGGGCGAGCCCGTGAGCGTCGAGCGCGCCGTCGGCCGTGAAGGGCGTGGCCATGATGTGAAAGATGCCGGACCAGGTGATCGCCATCGCCCGATTGTACGCGCGCGCCCCGCTATTTCGCGATACAGGCTCCGAAGTTCGTGCCCGCCGGGGGCGCGTACGCGCCGCCGCACCAGGAGGTGGTGGGCGCCCCCATCGGCGACGCCGCAGGCTGCACGGGCTCGACGGGTCCGAGCACCACCTGCGTGTTGAGGTTGCGCGCGAACTCGAGGTGCTGGCGCAGCACCGGGAGCGCTGCCGTCGCGAAGCCCTTGAGATCGGCATCGGTGCTGGTCTGCGCCTCGGCCTCGAAGTGGGCGATGTCCTTTATATGGTCGTCCACCATCTCCTGCATGTACGCGCGGTCGAAGTCGTGGCCCGACAGCCGTGCGAGCCGCTCCTTCTTTTGCTGGTGCGCGTCGTCGAGCGCCACCGGCATGCTCAGGTCTTTGCGTTCTGCGATCTGCGTCAGCTCAGCGTTCAGCGCGCTGTGGTCGAGCACCATGCGCTGGCCGAATTGCTGAACGCTGGGGCGGCCGGCGCGCTCGAAAGCGAGGCGTCCGAGCTGGACCTCGGCGAGGCCACCGATGGCCGCGAGCGTGACGAACTGCTGGTCGGTCATCTCCTGCGCGGAGACCGGTGGCGCCCCCAGCGTAAAAGTGATGGCGACGATGACGGCGATGATTGTGTGTCTCATGTGTGTCTCCTGCGTGTGTTCCCGGAAGACCCCGGGCGTGTTCCCCGCCTGGGGGGACGCAATCGAGGTGCCAGCGGTTGACAGCTCCCTGTCGGGCTGCCTACAGTGCCGGCACTTCGCCTGGGAGGTGACCCGGTGCCGGCCTATGTCATCGTCGATGTTCACGTGAAGGACCCGGAGCGCTACCAGGACTATCGAACGATGGTGCCGGCCTCGCTCGAGAAATATGGAGGGAAGTTCCTCGTGCGCGGTGGCAAGTTCGAAAAACTGGAAGGCAGCCGGGAGCCCGGGCGGGTGGTCGTGCTGGAGTTCCCCAGTGTCGAGCAGGCCCGGCGCTGGTACGATTCGCCGGAGTATCGCGACGCCAAGGCCCTGCGCCTGCGCACCGCGGACAGCCACCTCATCATCGTCGAAGGAGTGTGACGTGCGAGAGAACACGCTACGGTCGATCTGGAAGCGGGGGGACGCCGTCGTCAACGGCTGGCTGGCCATTCCGAGCGCCTTCTCCGCGGAAGTGATGGCCCACCAGGGGTTCGACTCTCTCACCATCGACATGCAGCACGGCATCGTGGACTACCAGGTGGCGGTCACCATGCTGCAGGGCATCTCCACCACGCCCGTGATCCCACTCGCCCGCGTGCCCTGGAACGATCCCGGGCGCCTCATGAAGATCCTCGACGCGGGCGCCTATGGCGTCATCTGTCCGATGATCAACACGCGCGCGCAGGCGGAAGCGCTCGTGCAGGCCTGCAAGTACCCGCCCCGCGGCTACCGGAGCTGGGGCCCCGTGCGCGCGTCGATCTACGCGGGGACGGACTACAGTCCCGCGAAGGCGAACGACGACATCATCGTGATGCCGATGATCGAGACGGCGGAGGCGCTGAAGAACCTCGACGAGATCCTGAGCGTGCCGGGCGTGGACGCGATCTACGTGGGCCCCGCCGACCTCAGCCTGGCGCTCGGGTGCACGCCGAAGCTGGACCAGACGGAGGCGCCCATCGTGGAGGCGCAGCAGAAGATCGTGGACGCGTGCAAGCGGCACAAGGTCATCGCGGGCATCCACAACTCGACGGCCGCCTATGCGCTGAAGATGGTCGCCGCCGGCTACCAGTTCGTCACCCTCGCCAGCGACACGCGTCACCTCGCCGCGAAGGCCGCGGAGGAGGTGACGGTCATGCGCAAGAGCGGCGTGAGCGTGGGCAAGCTGCCCGCGTATTGACGGACCAGGTTTTCGACGACACGTTGCGGGCC
>JBKKCN010000136.1:0-5429 GCA_046712525.1 Candidatus Rokuibacteriota bacterium | reverse complement strand
CCGCGGCGCTGCTCGACTAGGCCGTGCAGAAGCTCGCCGAGGTCTGCATCCGGCGGCCGGTGTTTGCGGCGATGATCATTCTGGCGCTGTGTGTGGTGGGCGCGGTCAGCTACACGCGGCTTGGTGTCGACCGCTTTCCGGCCGTCGACCTTCCCACCGTCATCGTGCGCACCGAGCTGCCGGGCGCGTCCGCGGAAGAGGTGGAGACGCAGCTGTCACAGAAGCTGGAGGAAGCCATCAACACGGTGGCGGGGATCGAGGAGCTGCGCTCGATCTCGGGATCCGGATCCTCGATCGTCATCGTCACCTTCAACCTCAACCGCAACATCGACGTCGCCGCGCAGGACGTGCGCGACAAGGTGTCGGCCGCCCTCCGCAACCTGCCGCGCGACACGCGGCCGCCCGTGGTGTCGAAGACCGACAACGACTCCACGCCGGTGGTCACGGTGGCGCTGTCGGGCGACCGGCCGCTGCGCGAGCTGACGGAGTTCGCGGACAAGGTCGTCAAGGTGCAGCTGGAGCGCGCCTCGGGCGTGGGCGAGGTGCGGATCGTGGGCGGGCTGTCACGCGCCATCAACGTGCGGGTCGACGCCGACCGTCTCGCCGCCTACCAGATCCCCATCACGGCCGTGCGCGACGCCCTCGTGCGCCAGAACGCGGACCTGCCCGGCGGCAACGTAACGCTGGGCGCCCGCGAGGAGTCGCTGCGCACGATGGGGCGCGTGGCCGACGCGCGCGCCTTCAACGAGATCGTGGTCACCTCGGTGGCGGGCTCGCCCGTGCGCGTGCGAGACATCGGCCGCGCCGAGGACGGCACCAAGGAGCAGCGCTCACTGGCGCGCCTGAACGGCGTGCCCACCGTCATCCTCGAGGTGCGCCGGCAGTCGGGCGCGAACACCGTCGCCGTCATCGAGGCGGCCAAGGCGAACCTGGCGCGGGTGGCCGCGCAGATCCCCCCCGACGTGAAGCTGGAGATCATCCGCGACCAGTCACGCTACATCCACGCCGCCCTGCACGAGATCAACGTGCACCTCGTGCTCGGCTCCATCCTCGCCTGCCTCGTCGTGTTCGCCTTCATGCGCAGCTGGCGCTCCACCATCATCGCGGGCGTTGCCATTCCCGTGTCCGTCATCTCCGCCTTCGGCATGATGCGGCTGCTCGATTTCACGCTCAACAGCGTGACCATGCTCGCCCTCGTGCTCATGGTCGGCATCGTCATCGACGACGCCATCGTCGTCCTCGAGAACATCTTCCGCTTCGTGGAGGAGAAGAAGATGGGCGCCTTCGAGGCGGCGCGCGAGGCCACCGCCGACATCGGCCTCGCCGTCATGGCCACCACCTTCAGCCTCGTGGTCATCTTCGTGCCCGTGTCGTTCATGTCGTCCATCTCGGGCCGCTTCCTCTACCAGTTCGGCCTCACCGCTTCCGTGTCCGTCCTCGTCAGCCTCCTCGTGTCCTTCACGCTCACCCCCATGATGAGCGCGCGCCTGCTGCGGCGGGCGGACGCGGGCGGCGGCGAGCATGGCGAGGCCGCCTCGCGCAAGGGCTTCTACCGGTGGATCGACGCTGGCTACGCGTGGACACTGCGCGGAGCCATGCGCCACCGGATTGCGTTCGCCCTCGTGGCTCTGGCGGTGATGGCCTCCACGGTGCCTCTGTACGGACTGGTGAAGCAGGAATACATCCCGGCCGACGTCGACGAGGCGGAGTTCGAGATCAACCTCACGGCGCCCGAGGGCATCAGTCTCGCCTCCATGGACGAGTTCATGCGGGCGGTGGAGGCGGAGGTGCGCGCCACCCCGGGTGTGCGGCTCGTGCTCGCGTCCGGCGGCGGCGGCTTCCTCGGACGGGTGAACCAGGGCAACATGTACGTCCGCATCGCGCCGCACGCAGAGCGCGTGCTGTCGGCGGGGCGGCTGTGGGCGGCCCTCAAGGAGGGCAGCCCGTGGGACGCCTTCAAAGGAAACTACTCCCAGCGTGACGTCATGGTGGAGGTGCGCCGGCGGCTGCGCAAGTTCCGCGACGTGCGCACGGCCGTGCGCAACGCGCCCTCGTTCAACATCGGCGGCGGCAGCTTCGACATCGACTTCGTCATCCGCGGCCCCGACCTCGACGCCCTCACGCGGTACGGCGAGCGGCTACGGCTGAAGGCCGTCGAGCTGGGTGGTTTCGTGGACAGCGACACCACCCTGAAGCTCGACCGCCCCGAGTTGCGCGTCCAGATCGATCGCGCGCGCGCGGCCGACCTTGACGTGGATCCGGAGACGGTGGCCACCGCGCTGCGGCTCATGGTGGGCGGCGACCAGGAGGTGTCGAAGTTCCGCGACCCCTCCAGCAACGAGGACTACGACGTGCAGCTGCGGCTGGCCGCGGGCGGGCGCGGCGATTCCGCCACGATCTCGCGCCTCTTCGTGCCGCGCAAGGACGGCGGCCTCGCGCGCCTCGACAATCTCGTGAAGATCGTGCCGGGGGAGGGGGCCTCGCGGATCGACCGCTCCGAGCGCCAGCGCGAGAACCGCCTGCGCGCGGGCGTGGCGCCGGGCTTCGGCCAGGCTGACCGCATCGCGGCCTTGCGCAAGGCGGTGGCCGAGATGAACCTGCCGCCTGCCTACACCACCAACGTCTCCGGGCGCGCGCGCGAGCTGGAGCGGACGTTCACGGAGTTCCTGTGGGTCTTCCTCCTCTCGCTCATCTTCATGTACATGATCCTCGCCTCGCAGTTCGAGAGCGTGATCCACCCGCTCACGATCCTGTTATCGCTGCCTCTCTCGGTGCCCTTCGGGCTCTTCTCGCTGTGGTACACGGGCAACACGCTCAACCTGTACTCCGCCCTCGGCATCCTCGTGCTTTTCGGCGTGGTGAAGAAGAACGCCATCTTGCAGATCGACCACATGAACAACCTGCGCGTCCGCGGCCTCGACCGCGAGGCGGCCATCATGCAGGGCAACCGGGACCGGCTGCGGCCCATCCTCATGACGACGCTGGCGCTCGTGGCCGGCATGCTACCGCTAGCGCTGGGCACGGGACCCGGGGCGGAAGAGCGGCGCGCCATCGCGGTGGTCGTGATCGGCGGGCAATCGCTGTCGCTGCTGCTCACGCTGCTGGTGACCCCGGTGGCGTACTCCCTCTTCGAGGATGCCGCGCGTGCCCTGCGCTGGTCGCGGCCCTCGCTGGCCCCGTGGCGCCGGCTCGTGCGCCGGCGTGAGCGCCGAGCCTTGCGCGTGCGCACGCACGAGGGCTGGCACGCCAACGGCAAAGCGGCGTCGCCCCTGGAGGCCCCCACAGACAAGGACGCCCCGCGCCCGGAGCGCTGACCGGCACCCACGCGTTCGACGTTCGACGGCGGCGGGTCCGCTTCGGGGTGCGGAGACCACGTGGATGGTGGCCGCCTCGGACCGGGGGCGGCTGGGCGATTCGTTACATGGGGGGCCTCGAAGGGCCCCCCAAGCCCCCCCAACGCTCGGCAGCGCCGCGGCGAATCCGCGGCGCTCCTCGAAACGGGATCTCGCACCCCGAAGCGGACCGCCGCCCTCGAACGTCGAACGGGGTTATGTCTCCCGCGGCGTCCAGTCTTTGAAGCGTTCGCGGAGAACTTTCTTGTCGAACTTGCCGACCGACGTCTTGGGAACGGCGTCGATGACGACGACCTCGTCCGGCAGCGCCCATTTGGCGAGCTTGGGGCGAAGGAACTCGAGGATCTCGGCGGGATCGATGGTGACGCCCGGCTTGGGGACGACGCACGCGAGCGGGCGCTCCACCCACTTGGGGTGCGGCACCGCGATGACGGCGGCTTCGAGCACCTTCGGATGGCCCATGATCATGACTTCCACGTCGATGCTGGAGATCCACTCACCGCCCGACTTGATGAGATCTTTCGTGCGATCGGTGATCTGCACGTACCCCTCGGGGTCGATCACCGCCACGTCGCCCGTGCGAAACCAGCCGTCGGCCGTGAACCGATCGGCGGACTCCGGGTTGTTGTAGTACGCCGCCGCCACCCACGGGCCGCGCACCTGGATCTCGCCCATGCTCTGTCCGTCCCACGGCTGCTCGTGGCCTTCCTCGTCGATGAGCCGCATGTCGACGCCCGCGGCCACGTACCCCTGCTTGGCGCGGATGGCGTAGCGCTCGTCGTCGGGCAGCGATTCCATCGATGACTTGAGGCGGCAGATCGTGCCAAGCGGCGTCATCTCGGTCATGCCCCACGCATGCAGCATGGTGGCGCCGTACTTCTTCTCGAAGGTCTCGATGAGCGTGCGCGGGGCGGCGCTGCCGCCGATCGGGATGCACCGGATGGACGAGATGTCCCACTGCGGCTCACGCTCCAGGATGCCCTGGATGGCGATCCACACCGTGGGCACCGCGCCCACCACCGTCACCCGCTCGTTGTGGACGATCTCGATGATGTCGCGCGGCTGCGGGTTGGGCCCGCCGAAGAACTGCGTGGCGCCGTTGAGCACGCCCGCGAAGGGCACGCACCACGCATTGGCGTGAAACATGGGCACGATGTGCAGGATGACGTCGCGCTCGGAGATGGCGAGCATGTCCGCCATCGACGAGGCGAACGAGTGCAGGAAGATCGCGCGGTGCGTGTAGACGACGCCCTTGGGATTTCCGGTGGTGCCGGAGGTGTAACACATGCCGGCGGCATCCGTCTCCGCCAGCGTCGGCCACGTGTGCACCGGCTCCGCCTCCCGCAGCAACGTTTCGTAGTCGAGGGTGCGGGGCGGAATCTGCGCATCGGGCGTGTCCTTCATCACGATCACGTGCCGGAGCGACTTCAGCTGCGGGAGCAGCGGCTCCAGGATGGACCACAGCGAGGCATCGGCGATGAGGACCCGGTCCTCCGCGTGGTTGATGATGTAGGTGATGTCCTGCGCGGAGAGCCGAAGATTCACCGTGTGCAGCACGGCGCCCATCATGGGTGCCGCGAAGTAGATCTCGAGGTGGCGCGTCGAGTTCCACGCCAGCGTGCCCACGCGGTCCCCCTTGCGCACGCCGAGGGCGCGCAGGGCGGAGGCCAGGCGCGCGGTGCGGTCGGCGAAGTCCGCGTAGGTAGATTTCTGCAGGCCCACGCCGGGGACGCGCGTCCCCAGCGTCTTCTTCGGGAAGAGCCGGCGCGCGCGCTCGAAGAAGTGCGTGAGGGTGAGCGGGTAATTCATCATGAGGTTGTCCAGGGCGGGCATTCACGGGCCTCCTGCGGGGATCATCTCTCCCAGGTCTTCTGACGTCGCGCAGCGGAACCCGACGTGGTGGTGGCCGGCGGCGGCGCCGCGTCCGTCGTAGGTATGGCGCGCGGTCGCGGTGGCGCCGGCGGCTGCATCGTCATGGCTGGCGCCGCGCAGCACCACGCGCCCGGCGCCGGTGAAGGGCTACCGCCCGTCGTCGTGGCGATAAGGGTAGGGGCGAAAGACGGTGGCTGTCCACTA
>JBKKCN010000135.1:0-4331 GCA_046712525.1 Candidatus Rokuibacteriota bacterium | reverse complement strand
CCAGGCCCGGCAGCCGGTCCGTCCTCCAGTTGCGAAGCGCCGGCGTCCGCCCCGAAACGAACCTCAGCTACATCGGGCCGCTGTCGTTACTCGTCCTGCTGGCCGCGTGGGCGGTGAGCCTCGTCGCCGCACGCCGCGTTCGCTCTGCTCGGCCCTCGGGACGAACCTCAACGTCCCGGCGGCGGCTCCTTTACCGACCACCTCTACCTGAGCGGCGAGACGTTCTTCACGCTCGGCCCCTTGGCCGCCGGGCACCATCATTTCTTGCGCCTTACACGCACGCAGGGCGCTCGGTCCATAATGGCGGCGTTTCGGTGACATCGCGAAGGGCACCCAGGGTAAGCGCATAATTCTATGGTGCGCCTGGAAGGAATCGAACCTTCGACCCCCGGATTAGAAGTCCGGTGCTCTATCCAACTGAGCTACAGGCGCGGCCGGCACTAACGATACACCGGGGGGCGGACACCGGTGCAGCCGCTGCATCCCCCGTGTGGCATGCTGAGAGGCCATGAGCGAGCTTCCAGTGCGATGCGTGCTGCTGGGGGCGGCGGGCCAGCTCGGCTTCGACCTCGGCCGTACCTTTAACCTGCCGGACGAGATCGTGCCGCTCACGCGGGCCGATCTCGACGTCCTGGATACCGTGCGCGTGAGCGAGCTGTTGCGCGAGTTGCGGCCGACGCACGTCGTGAACGCCACCGCGTACAACCAGGTCGACCGTGCGGAGGACGACCCTGCTCCCGCCTTCGCGCTCAACGCCACCGCCGTCGAGCACCTCGCGCGCACGTGCCAGGCGCTGGGGGCAACGCTGATACATTTCTCGACCGACTACGTGTTCGACGGGCGCGGGCACACGCCCTACTCGGAGCGCGACACGCCTAACCCCATCAATCGTTATGGCGAGTCCAAGCTGCTCGGCGAGCGGCTGGCGCAGGCCGCCTGCGAGCGCGTGCTGATCATCCGCGTGTGCGGCCTCTTCGGCGTGGCGCGCGCCACCGGTCACGGCACCAACTTCGTGGAGACGATGCTGCGTCTGGCGGAGGCGGGCCGCCCGCTGCGCGTCGTCACCGACCAGGTGCTCACGCCGAGCTACACGCTGGAGCTGGCGAAGAAGGTGTGGCGGCTGCTGCCGAAGGCCGCGCCCGGGATCTACCACCTGACGAACTCCGGGGAGACCAGCTGGTACGATTTCACGCGCGAGATCTTCACTCTGAGCGGGCTCGACGTCGACGTGACCCCGGTGACGGCGGCCGAGTTCGGCGCCCGGGCGCGACGGCCCACCTACTCGGTCCTCGCGCACGACGGGCTCGCGGCGCTCGGCGAGGACGACCTGCGCCCGTGGCGGCAAGCGCTCGACGCCTATCTTAGCGAGCGCGCGACGGTCAGGTCGCCGGGGGTGGCTCCACCCGGCTTCTGACGCCGAAGCGTCGCACGATCCAGTCCACCAGCGCCGGCACGTGGCGCTGCATGAAGACGGTGATCCTGCCATGGCCCGTGATCACCACCTCCCGACGGCGCCGCGCGATCGCGCGCACGATATCGCGCGCGGCGACCGGTGTCGTCACGCGCAGCCAGCGGGGCACGGGGTCGGCCGACGTCTCGCTG
This sequence comes from Candidatus Rokuibacteriota bacterium, assembly GCA_046712525.1. Classification (GTDB taxonomy): domain Bacteria; phylum Methylomirabilota; class Methylomirabilia; order Rokubacteriales; family CSP1-6; genus JBBDXO01. The sequence goes on along the minus strand of JBKKCN010000135.1, from coordinate 2,729 downwards.
AGGACCCCGCGATTGTCGACGCGACGGATCTCGGAGTCCACGAACCCGGGGCTGATGAGCGTGACCGCCACGCCGTGCGGCGCCAGCTCGTGGCCCAGAGAAGCGGCGAAGCCGCGCACGGCGAACTTGCTCATGGAGTAGGCGGACGATCCGGGCACGCCCACGTGGCCGCTCACGCTGCCGATGATGACGAAGCGGCCGCGTGTCTTCTTCAGCTCGGCGATGGTCGCGTGCGCGGTGCGTACCACACCGAACACGTTGGTCTCGAGCTGGCGACGGTAGTCGTCCAGGGTCAGCGCCTGCACCGGGCCCACCACGCCGAAGCCGGCGTTGGCGACGACGACGTCTAGGCGGCCGAACGCCTCGCGCGCGGCCGCCACGGCGCGCTCCAGATCGCCGTCCACGGTGACGTCGCAGGCAAGCGCGAGGGCGCGGCCGCCGCCCGCCGTCAGCTCCTGCGCCAGCGCGTGCAGGCGATCCGCGCGTCGGGCAGTGAGCACGAGATGCGCGCCCTCACGGGCGAACTCACGCGCGAGCGCGGCGCCGATGCCGGAGGAGGCACCCGTGATGAAGACGACGGCGTTGGCGAAGCGAATGACTAGGGCGACTGCAGCACGATGGCTTCTTCGGCGAACGCGGCGGCCACCTTGGCCTTGCGGACGGCGTCACCGTGATCCTTCTTCGTCTTCGCGGTCTCGTGATGCGCTTTCGCTTCGGCGAGCTGCTTCTTCGCCTCGTCGAGCAACGGCTTGGTGTCGGCGTTGCTCTTGCCCGTCTCCGCCTTCTTGATGAGATCCTCCGCCTGCTTGATGACGACGGGACAGTTGAACGCCCACGCAGATGCCGCGAACATCACGAGGGCTGCGGTGAGCAGGCTCTTCACGGGCAGATTCATGTGCGATCTCCTCGGGCAGCGGGCGAAATATCGAAACGGCAGCGAGTCTAACACAGGCGCCGCGAACGGATGAGTGTCCGGAGTGATACATTCCCGCGCACGGACCTCACGAAGCGCTCTCCGGGGAGACCACCATGATCGGCACGCGCATTGCCGTGGTCGTGATCGCCGGGATTCTCGGCGCGTCGCTGGCGGGGGCCCAGACCCAGCCCCCCCTTCTACATGCTGTTGCCCTTCGACTGGGAGGGGGCGCTGATTCGTACGTGCACCACGCAATACGGCGTGTGCGCTGTCCCGTTTACCGTTCTGCCGGGAACTCCGTGCCACTGCCAGGCCGCAAACGGAATGTGGCTTCCTGGCGTCTGTACCAAGTGATGCGCGTGGAATGGTCGGGGTGGCCGGATTTGAACCGGCGGCCCCCTGCTCCCAAAGCAGGTGCGCTACCAGGCTGCGCTACACCCCGCATCCCCAAAAATCCTATCACTGTATCGCGCGGCTGAGGGTCGTCTAGCCGCCGCGCGCGACGGACACCACGGTCACCTCGACATTGCCTTTCGGTCGACGAAGGACGACGTGGTCGCCAGCGCGCTTGCCGACGAGCGCCTGGGCCACGGGCGACGCGATGCTGATCTGCCCCGCTGCGAGATCGGTCTCATCAGGTCCGACGAGCTCGTAGGACGTCTTGTGGCCGTCTTCGTCCGCGACAGTGACGCGGGCCCCGAACGCGACACGCCCATCGGCGCCTAACGGCTCGACGACGTACACCGACTCGAGCACCTGCGCGAGCACGCGCGCCCGGCGCGCGCCGATCTCGGATACGCCCGCTGGATTGCCGCGTATGAGCTCGACCCGCTCCTTCTGAAGCCGCGCATAGCCGGCCGGCGTGATGGGAAGCCGCCCTTCTCGAGAAGGGAGCGCGTCGGCGTCGTCGGGCGTTGGCGTGTCTTCGTTCGTGAATGCTTTCGACATGCTGTCCGGCCGCAGCCAGTCTATATCACTCGAGGAGCAGGGCCCGGGCGGCGCGCGCCGCGATGGCTCGATGGCTGACGCGCGCTTTCTCCTCATCGGTGAGCTCGGCAAAGGTTCGGCCCAGCGGAGGATACAAGAACACCGGATCGTAGCCGAAGCCGCCGCCGCCCCGCGGCGCTTGCGCGATCACACCCTCCACCACGCCCTCCACCACGCGCTCACGTCCCCCCGCATCGACAATCGCGATGACGCAGCGAAAGCGCGCCGAGCGCGACGCGCCCGGCCGCTCACCGAGCATCGTCAGCAGCAGCGTGGTGCGCGCGTCGTCATCGAGGCCGGGGCCGCCGAAGCGCGCCGAGCGCACGCCCGGCCCACCGCCGAGCGCATCGACCTCCAGGCCCGAATCGTCGGCGAGCGTCGTGTGCCCCGTCAACTGCGCTGCCGAGTGCGCCTTGAGGAGGGCGTTGCCCCGGTAAGTCTCGTGTGTTTCCTCCGGCAAGCGAGCGCCCGGCATGTCACCAAGCAGGCGGAGCTCGTACGGGATCCCCCCCAGCAGGCTCGCCAGCTCACGGCCCTTGGACCGGTTCAGCGTGGCGAGGACGAGCGGCGGCCTAGAGGGTGAAGGTGCGCTCGCCACGCGCGGCGAGGGCGCGGCGCTGCAGGGCTACGAGGCGCTGGATGCCGGTGGACGCGAGCGCGAGCATCTCATCCAGCCGCTCGCGCTGAAAGGGCGCCTGCTCGGCGGTGCCCTGCACTTCGACGAACGCGCCCGCGCCCGTCGTGACGACGTTCATGTCGACCTCCGCGGTCGAGTCTTCGATGTAGTTGAGGTCGAGCGCGGCGCGGCCTTGCACGATGCCCACGC
>JBKKCN010000134.1:0-7307 GCA_046712525.1 Candidatus Rokuibacteriota bacterium | reverse complement strand
CTTGCCGTCCGCGCGCAGCCGGTAGCCCTGGGCGTCCTTCTTGGCGAGCCCGATCTTGTCGAGCATCTCGTTGGCCTTCTTCACGTCGAGGGTGGCCCACATCTTCCGGTACTGAGGCCCGGGGTTGTACTTGTTGCCGTCCGCGGGCACCACGGAGCTGGGCGTGCCCGTGCCGAGCCAGAAGGTCTCGTTGATCTGGTCGCGGTCGATCCCGAGCGCGAGCGCGCGCCGGAAATCAGCCGTGTTGAACCACTTCGCGATCTCCGGATCGGCGTCGTAGTTGAGGTTGAACTTGATGATCATGTCCCCGCCGTAGTCGCCGGGATCGAGATAGACCTTGTAGCCGCCTCGGGCCTGGTTCTCGAGGAACACGGGCAGCTTCCCGAGGTCGATGTGCCTGGCCGCGAAGTCGTACTCGCCGGCGATCGCGCGCAGGTTCAGGACTTCCAGATTCTCGGCGAGCGTCAGCACGACCTTGTCGATGTAGGGCAGCTGGTTGCCGGCCGTGTCCACGAAGACGCTGTAGGGGTTGCGCTCGAGCGTCCACGTGGGCGTGTTGATCGGCGTCACCGTCTTCCACGCCGAGAGCACCGGCAGGTCCGGGTTCAGCGCCCAGTCGTTCTTGTACAGGAACATGCGCACCCACGAGTCGAACTTCTCGTCCTTCGCCTTCTTGTCGAGCTCGGCCTGGCCCACGTACTTCGGGTGGAACTGCTTGAGGTAGTGCGCCGGCGGGAAGCCGCCCATGCCGCGGTACCCGAACATCTGGCCGGCGAGGTCGGTGGAGCCGGCCAGCACGTCGGGTAGCATGAAGTACGGCTCGGGGAACTTGAAGCGCACCGTGGCCGCGTCCACCTTCTGGATCTCGCCCTGCTTGCCGTTGATGGCCATCGTCGCGGAAGGCGTCGGCACAAGGTCCTTGTTGCGATAGACGTCCTCGAACCAGAACACGAAGTCGTCGGCGGTGAACGGCTTGCCGTCGCTCCACTTCATGCCGCGGCGCAGGTGCAGGAGCCACGTGCGCCCGCCGTCCTGCATCTCGAGGCCCCGGGCGAGGTTCGGCACGGCCTTGTCGCCCGTGTAGTCCCAGAACATCAGGTTGTCCGGCCCCGAGCAGCACCGGAAGCCGTTCCAGAAGTCGGCCGGGCCCGTGAAACCGGCGCGCCACGTGCCGCCGTACTTGCCGATCGACTGCAGTGGCTTGATCACGAGCGGATCCTGGCCGATGCGCTCGGTCACCGGCGGCAGCTTGCCCGCCTTCACCAGCTCGGCGAGCGCCGGCGCCTCCTTGAACGTCTTGGGGAACTTCGCGGGGTCCGTCACGACCTCCGGGCCCTCCAGCTTGCCGATCAGGCTCTTGCCGACGCCCTGCGCGAGCGCGCCGGCGGCGATGAGAACACTCAGTGCGGCCACGATCGGTAGCGTGCGCCAAAGCTTGGTCATGAACGTCCTCCTTGTTGAAGATAGGGGGCCTCGAAGGGCCCCCTAAGACCCCCGACGCTCGGACGCATCCCGGGAAACCCGGGATGCGCCTCGGCCCCGGATCGGGGGGCCCGATTATATGCCGATCAGTGGAAGTGGATACCCGCGTCGATGTTGAGCACCTGGCCGGTGATGCTGTCGGCCCGGCAGAAGGCGACCACCTGCGCCGCCACGTCCGAGATGGCGGTGGAGCGCTGGAGCACGGCCAGCCGGCGCGTGCTCTCCACCACTTCGGCCGGCAGCCGGGCCGCCATGCGCGTGCCCTCCATCAGCCCCGGCGCCACGCAGTTCACGGTCACCTCGGGCGCCAGGGCCACGGCCAGGCACCGCGTGAGGTGGATCAGCCCGGCCTTGCTCACCGCGTAGGCGATGCTGCTGCCGGCCGGGCGCAGGCCCGCCACCGAGGCGACGTTCACGATCCGCCCCGCGCCGTGCGCGCGCAGGTGGCGGGCGGCCGCGCGCGATACCAGAAATGGGCCGCGCACATTGACGTCGTTGACGCGGTCCCAGATCTCGTCGGTGAGCGCGTCAAGATCACGGAACGGGATGCCGATGTTCCAGCCCGCGTTGTTGACGAGGCAGTCGAGGCGGCCGAGCGCACGTGCCGCCTCGTCCACCGCGGGCGCGATCGCGGCCGGGTCGGCCTGGTCGAGCTGGACCATCGCCGTGCGCCGCCCGCGCTCGCCGACCAGACGGCACGTCTCGACCGCGCCGTCCCGGTAGTCCACCCACGTGACGGCCACGTCGGTGCCGGCCTCCGCCAGCGCAAGCGCGATGGCGCGGCCGAGATCGCCCGAGCCTCCCGTCACCAGCGCCGCGCGCCCGCTCAGCTCCACGTCCTCACCGCCCCTCGTTAGTCGGGGAGACGGAACCTCCCCCTCGTCTCGTCGGGCCGGATTCTACGCCAGGTTCGTGGAGCGCGACGCCGGCGCCGTACGCGACGCGATCGCTTGCCTTCCGGCCGCTAATCGCGGATATTCCCACCACCGAATCCGGGGGAGGGCAACGCAATGGCGCGATTGAACGTCAACGGGAAGACTCTCGAGGTCAACGTCACGCCCAACACACCGCTATTGTGGGCGATCCGCGAGCAGGCCGGCCTCACCGGCACCAAGTACGGCTGCGGCATCGCAGCATGCGGCGCCTGCACCGTGCACATCGACGGCGCTGCGGTGCGCTCCTGCATCCTTCCCGTCGCCGCCGCGGAAGGCAAGAAGATCACGACCATCGAGGGCCTTGCCAACGGCACCACCCTGCACAAGGTGCAGCAGGCGTGGCTGGCGCACGAGGTGCCCCAGTGCGGCTTCTGCCAGTCGGGCATGATCATGGCGGTGGCGGCGCTCCTCAAGGACAAGCCGAATCCGACGGACGCCGACATCGACGCGGGGATCACCAACATCTGTCGCTGCGGCACCTTCCAGCAAGTGCGCGAGGCCATCCACGCCGCGGCGAAGGCATAGGGGGTGGACGCCATGATCACCAACACTCCGAAGATCGATCGTCGCTCCTTCATCATCGGCGCCTCCGTGGTCGGCGGCGGCCTCGCGCTCGGCCTCGATATTCCCTTCGGCACTCGGGTGGTCCGCGCGCAGGACGGCTCCCCTGAAATTACGGCGTGGGTGGTGATCCGCCCTGACGACACGGTCGTCATTCGCGTGGCGCGCTCCGAGATGGGACAGGGCACCATCACCGGTCTCGCGCAGATGGTGGCGGAGGAGCTCGAGTGTGACTGGTCGAAGGTGACGACGGAATATCCGACGCCCGGCCAGAGCGTCAAGCGCAAGCGCGTCTGGGGCGATTTCTCCACGGGCGGCAGCCGCGGCATCCGCATGTCGCACGAGTACGTCCGCAAGGGCGGCGCCACCGCACGGACGATGCTGGTCCAGGCCGCCGCCAACGGCTGGGGCGTTCCCGCCTCGGAGTGCAGCGCCGCCAACAGCGTGATCACGCACCGGCCCTCGGGCCGCACGACCACGTACGGAAAGGTCGCGGAGGCCGCCGCGAAGATCACGCCGCCGGCGGACGTGGCACTGAAGGATCCGAAGGAGTGGAAGCTCATCGGCAAGTCGGTCGCGCGCCTGGACACGAGGGGCAAGCTGGACGGCTCGCAGGTGTACGGCATGGACCTGAAGCTGCCCGGGATGCTCAACGCCGCGATCAAGGATTGTCCCGTCTTCGGCGGCAAGGTGAAGAGCTTCGAGGCCGCCAAGGTGCAGAGCATGCCGGGTGTCCGTCACGTGGTGCAGGTGGGCGATTCCGCGGTGGCCGTGGTCGCCGACACCTGGTGGCAGGCCAAGACCGCGCTCGACGCGCTACCGATCGTCTTTGACGAAGGCTCGAACGCCAAGGTCTCGAGCGCCAGCATCGCCGAGATGCTGAAGGACGGCCTCGATGCAAATCAGGCCTTCGTGCGCAACCAGAACGGTGACGCGAAGGCGGCCATCGCCGGCGCGCCCAAAAAGATCGAGGCGGTCTACGCCTATCCCTTCCAGAACCACGTGTGCATGGAGCCGATGAACGCGACGGCGCGCTACACGCCGGATCGCTGCGAGGTGTGGGTGCCCACGCAGAACGGCGAGGCCGCGTTCGCGGCCACCACGGCGGCCTCCGGCCTTCCCGCCGACAAGTGCGAGGTGTACAAGATCAACCTCGGCGGCGGCTTCGGCCGTCGCGGCGCCTTCCACGACTACGTGACGCAGGCCGTGCTCATCGCCAAGCAGGTGCAGGGCACGCCCGTGAAGCTCATCTGGTCGCGCGAAGAGGACATGCTGCACGGCAAGTATCACCCCGTCATGCAGTCGAAGCTCGTCGGCGGGCTGGATGCAAGCGGCAACCTGACGGCGCTGCACCTGCGTCTGTCGGGACAATCGATCATCGCGGCCGTGTTCCCGCAGAACCTCCAAGATGGCCGCGACAACCTCGCCTTCCAGGGACTCGACCCCAGCGGCGATTTCGCGTTCGGCTACAGCGTTCCGAATCTGCTCATCGACCATGCCATGCGCAACACGCACGTGCCACCGGGGTTCTGGCGAGGCGTGAACATCAACCAGAATGCCATCTTCATGGAGTGCTTCATGGACGAGCTGGCTCACGCCGCGGGCCAGGATGCCCTCGAGTTCCGGCGCAAGCTGATGGGCAAGCATCCCAAGCACCTCGCCGTGCTGAACGCGGCGGCCGCGGGGGCGGGATGGGGCAAGCCGGCGCCACAGGGCGTGCATCGCGGGCTCGCGCAGATGATGGCGTTCGGCAGTTACGTGGCCGCGTGCGCCGAAGTCTCGGTCACCGGCGGCAACCAGGTGAAGATCCATCGCATCGTGTGTGCGACCGATCCCGGGCACGCGGTGAACCCGGCGCAGATCGAGCGGCAGATCGCCGGCTCGTTCGTCTACGGGCTCTCCGCGCTGTTCATGGAAGAGGTCACGATCAAGGACGGCCACGTCGAGCAGACGAACTTCAATACGTACGACTCGATGCGGATCAAGCAGATGCCGAAGGTGGAATCGATCGTCATGCCGTCCGGCGGGTTCTGGGGCGGCGTGGGCGAGCCGACCATCTGCGTGGCGGCGCCGGCGGTCCTCAACGCCTTCTTCGCCGCCACCGGCAAGCGCATTCGCACCATGCCCCTCAAGAACCACGGCATCACGCTGGTGTAGGTGATGTCGAAGGCCGTGGCCGCTGCAATCGGGCTCGCCTCGATCGCAGCGGCCGTGGTCGCAGCAGCAGAGCCACCCGCCGGGGCCGCCGCGTGCTCCGGGTGCCATCCCACGTCGTCACGCGTGACATCCCCCGTGCCGCGACTCATCGGGCTCGATCGGGCCGCGATCGCCCGTGCCATGCAGGACTTCCGCTCGGGACAGCGGGCCGGCACCATCATGGACCGCATCGCCAAGGGCTTCACCGACGACGAGATCCAGGCGATCGCCGCCTGGTACGCCACTCAGCGGTGAACACGACCCGCCGTCAATTCTTGAAACTCAGCGTCGCAGCGGCCGTGCTCTCCCCTGCCCCCGCCTTCGCACAAGGCGCCGCGCCGCGCGTGGTCGTGGTGGGCGGCGGCTTCGCCGGCGCGAGCTGCGCACGGGCGCTGCGCCAGGCCGACCCGCGCATCGCCGTGACGCTCGTGGAGGCGAACAGCACGTTCACCGCGTGCCCGTTCAGCAACGCCGTCATCGGCGGTCTGCGAGAGCTGAGCGCACAGCAGTTCACGTACGAGCGCGTCGCCGCCGACTCCATCACCATCGTGCATGGGATGGCGACCGCCGTCGATGCGCAGGCGCGCACGGTCACGCTCGCGGACGGCACGCGGCTGTCCTACGACCGGCTGGTGCTGGCGCCCGGCATCGACATCCGCTGGGGTGCGCTGCCGGGTTACGACGAGGCGGCGGCCGCGCACATGCCGCACGCCTGGAAGGCGGGCGAGCAGACGCTGACGCTGCGGCGCCAGCTCGAGGACATGGCGGACGGCGGGCTCGTCGTCATCTCCGCCCCCGCGAATCCGTTCCGCTGCCCGCCGGGACCGTACGAGCGCGCCAGCCTCATCGCACATTACCTGAAGACGAAGAAACCAAAATCGAAACTCCTCGTGCTCGACGCCAAGGACGCTTTTTCGAAGCAGCGGCTGTTCCAGGCCGCCTGGACCGAGCTGTACCCGGGCCTCATCGAATGGGTGCCGCAGTCCAAAGGCGGCACCGTCACCTCGGTCGACGCGGCCAACCGCACGTTCGTGACCGACTTCGGCCGGCACAAGGCGACGGTGGCCAATGTGATCCCGCCGCAGAAGGCAGGCCGCATCGCCGAGGTCGCGGCCGTCGCCGACCGCACCGGCTGGTGTCCGATCGACCCCGTCACGTTCGAGTCGAAGCTGCAGCCGCGCGTTCACGTCATCGGCGACGCCGCCATCGCGGGCGCCATGCCGAAGTCCGCCTTCGCCGCGAACTCGCAGGCCAAGGCGTGTGCAGCCGTGGTGGCGCAGCTCCTCGCGGGGGCGGCGCCGTCCTCCCCCAAGCTGATCAACACCTGCTACAGCCTCGTGGCGCCCGACTACGGAATCTCCATCGCCGGCGTGTACGCGCCGACGAGCGGACAGCTTGCCGACGTTCCGGGCGCGGGCGGAGTCAGCCCCGCCGATGCGCCACGCGCCACGCGCGCCGCGGAGGCGGTGCTGGGCGAAGCGTGGTTCCGCACCATCACCGGCGAGGTATTCGGGTGAGAGTGGCGGCCGCGATCGTCGCGGTCGCCTGCATGGTGAGTGTGGCTCACGGACAAGAAGCGATTCCGCAGTCGCTCACGGGAGCCAAAGGCGATCCCACCCGCGGGCGGGTCATCGTCGGCAATCGCCAGGTCGGCCTCTGCCTGCTCTGCCACAGCGGGCCCTTCCCCGAAGAGCGGTTCCAGGGCGATCTCGCGCCCGATCTCAAGGGCGCCGGAGCGCGATGGTCGGAAGGCCAGCTCCGCCTGCGCATCGTCGATTCCGGCCGTATCAATCCCGCCAGCATCATGCCGGCGTATCATCGAAGCGAGGGGCTGGTGCGGGTGGCCCCGGCGTGGCGTGGCAAGACCATCTTGAGCGCGGAGCAGATCGAGGACGTGGTGGCCTTTTTGATGACGCTGAAGGACTGATGGACGGACGGACCTCACGACGCGAGTTTCTGGGCGCGGCCGCCGGTCTGGGCCTGGTGTCCGTGATCGCCGTGCGTCCCGCGCGCGCCACACCGGCCGCGATGCAGGAGGCCATCAACAAAATCGTGGGCGCCGCTCGCGTGAGCACGGGCCGGGTGAAGCTCGACCTGCCGCCGCTCTCGGAGAACGGCCATGCGGTGCCGCTC
>JBKKCN010000133.1:0-4211 GCA_046712525.1 Candidatus Rokuibacteriota bacterium | reverse complement strand
TCGGTCCTCGGCACGCGGGATGCAGCACCTTCCGCGCATGCCGCCGCGGCGCGAGAAGCGGAAGAACAAAGCGGTTCCTGAGTTCTCCGGTCACGGCAGCGCTTGCTTCAGTGTCGTCCGCACCCGGGATTCCGTCAGCCACAACGGCGCGTCCACCACCTCTCCTGCTGGCTCGTCCGCCGGTCCGTCTCCACCCGCCCCGCCGCGCGCGCAGCCTGACTCCATTCTGGAGCTCGCAGGCAATCCGGTTGCACCGGAGTCCCCGACATGCGCGGCGAACAGGTGCGCGAGCAGCGCCGCGCCCGTAGTAGTGGCAGCCGCAATCAAAGGCTGTGTGGTCACGCACTGCCTTCGTGGCAGCGCGCATGATGGCCCCGCCGTGACGAGAATCGGTGGCATGTGCTTTGCGACGTTCAGAAGCCCGGAGGATCCATCATGGCCAAGCGACGAACGAACCGGCAGTCGGACCGCAACATCGAGACCGGGATGGCCGAGCGCACCGCCGAAAGCCTCGGGGAGGCGGCGGTCGACACGGGCATGCAGGCAGTCAGGATGATGGCAGGGGCGGTACGCGGCTTGGCGAAGGGCGCGACGGCGGCCGCGGAGCAGATGAGCGACGCGGCGCGCGAAACGACCGAGGTCGCCGCCGAGGTCGCCAGTGACATGAGCGACGCGGTGGCGCGCGGCGCGCAGCAGGCGAAGAGCGCCGCCGATCGCACGGCACGCAGCTCGCGGTCGACGGCCCGGCGGCGACGGAGCCGCAGGGCCGCGTGACGGAACGCGCCGCCGGCGCCGATGGCGTTAGGCGGCGCGCTCCCGAATGACGTCGCGCGCGTCCTTGTCGATCCGCAGGCCCACGAAGCGCGCGTGACGAAGGTGATTGGCCTCCGTCCAGTCCGCGAACGCGACCTGCGCCACCACCCTCGGCTTCAGCCAGCGACATTCCCGCATCACCTCCGCCGTCAGCGCCCGGCCGCGACGGGCGCTCTTCGGCTCCGGAAGATTGGCAAACGGACAGGTATCGGTCTCGAGGCCGGCGACCTGGCGAGAGACCTGGGCCTTCGTCTCCGCTACGAAGCCGTTGCGAACCTTCGCGATGAAGCGTAGCCGATCGCCCTCGTAATATCCGACCAGGAGCGCGTCGAACGTGCGTCCGCCGGGGATGTAGCCGCCGATCACGAATTCCTGTCCCCGGCTCACCTTGACCTTGAGCCACGCGTCGCTGCGCTTGCCCGGCTGGTAGACGCTGTGCATGCGCTTGGCGACCAGCCCCTCGAGGCCCTCGTCCTGCGCGAGCCTCACGAGCCGGTCGGGCGCGCCCGCGAGGGTTTCCGAGCACCGGATCGGATCCGCGCTCTCGGCGAGCACAGCGGCGAGCAGCTTGCGTCGCTCCACGAGCGGCAGACGCCACACCGCCTTCTCGCGATAGACGAGGAGGTCGAAGACGTAGTAGCGCAGCGTGGTCGAGCCCGCGCGCCAGTTCTGGAGCCGATTGAACGAGGGCCGCCCCTCGGCGTCGAACGCGACCACCTCGCCGTCGAGCACGCAACCGTCCTCGACGCTCTGCAGCGCGCGCACGACGTCGGGAAAGCGCGTGTTGAGCGAGTTGTCGTTGCGGGAGCGCAGGCTCACCCCCGCCTTCGTCTTGACGGCGAGCGCGCGGTAGCCGTCGAACTTGACTTCATATTGCCAGTGATCGCCCTCCGGCAGCGCCGTCACCAGGGTGGCGCGCATCGGCGCGATGAAGGCGGCGCGCGCGGCAGGCAGCGCGCCGAGATCGACGCCGAGCACGCGAGTGGCGATGCTGGTCATCGTGTGCCCCGTCAGCGCCGATACGTCGTCGTGGCGCGCCGCGGGCGCCTTGCGCGCGCTCCCCATCGTCGTGATGAGCCACGACGTGGGGCCCGTGCGCGTGAGCGTCCATTCACCCGCGATCCTCCTGCCCTGCAGGCTGAGGCGGATGCTGCCGGTACGGTAGGAGCCTTCGACGATCTCGTGGGTGCCGATGTCCCACACCATGCTCGTGCCGCCGTCGCGTCGCCTCGCCGTCGTGCCTTCGAACTGCAGATACGCCAGCGGCCGGTCGTCCGTCACCGTGGCCGCGCGCTGCTCTCCGCGCTCGAGCGGCAGGCCGTGTTCCATCCTCCACGACTTCAGGACATCGTCGATCTCCAGGCGCAGGTCGTAGTGCAGCTCCCCGGCCGCGTGTTTGTGGATGACGAAGCGCCGCCGGCTTCCCTGGCGCGAGCGTAACGGCACCGCCACGCTGCGCGAAGGCCGTGCGGCACGCGATGCGCTCCGTGCCGGCTTCGGCGCACGCGTCGCGGCCGGGATCTCGCGGGTGAACTCCTGCGGCAGGGTCTGCTTCAGCGTGAGGACGGGCGCGTACAGATCGCCGAGGGTGCGCACGCGCCGCAGCGCCGCCGCCGGATCGAAGTGCAGCCCCTCGCCGTCTTTCTTCTTGAGCGCGCGTGCGAGCTCGTCCCACGTGACGGGTAGCGACACGAAGGGGCGCGGCCGCGATCCCCGCAGGGAGTACACCGCGATCGTCGTCTTGTGGGCCGCGTTCTGGCTCCAGTCGATGAGCACCTTGTTCGCGCGCTTGCTCTTGGCCATGTCGGCCACGATGAGCCGTGGGTGTTGCCGCTCGAGCAGCCCGGCGAGCGTCTTCGCGAAGGGCTGCGTCACCTCGTAGGTCACGGGCGTGTTGAGCGGGATGTAGAGCTGGATCCCCTTGGAGCCCGACACTTTCGGAAACGCGCGGAGACCGAGGCGCTCGAGGACGTCCTTCATGAGGAACGCCACCGTCGCGCACGTCAGGATGTCGGCCCCTTCGCCGGGATCGAGGTCGAACACCACGAGCGTCGCGCGCTCGAGATCGCGTGCGCGGTGAAGAAAAGGATGCAGCTCCAGGGCCGCCATGCTGGCGCACCACACGAGCGTGCGGCGATCCTCGATGACGATGTAGTTGATGTCGGGGCCGCCCCCGGCGCGCGGCACGAGGGTGGTCTTGATCCACTTCGGCGCGAAGCCCGGCGCGTTCTTTTCGTAGAAGGCCGGTCGGCCCGTGCCGTCAGGGTACCGCTTCAGCGTGACGGGACGGTTCTTGAGGTGCGGGAGGAGGACGCGCGACACGCGCAGGTAGTAGTCGACGACGTCGCTCTTCGTGAAGCCGGCCGCCGGGTAGAGGACCTTGTCGGGATTCGAGACAGCAACCCCGGCGACCGTGATCGCGCCCGCCTTGACCTTCCCCGTCATGGAGCGGCACCCCCCCTGCCGCAAATGCGTGCACACCGGTTGCCAGCAGCGGCGGGATGGTCCGCCTCGCTCGCTACCGCGGGGTCAGCGCAGGATCCAGGCGCTTTCGATGCCCAGGGACGAGGGCGCGTTCCCGAGCTGAGCTGAGACCACGCTGCGACCCTTCAGCAGCGCGTTCAGCTCTTCGAGGATCGTCAGCGCATGGTCCGGACAGGGGGCGTCGGTTACCGTGCATCGTGAGCAACGGCTCATGCCGACCATACAGGTGCAGTCGCGGTGCCACACCGAGAAGACCGTTTTCAGAGCACTTGGCGCCTCCCCCCGGAGAGCAGCGGGCGGAGCCTTCGGCCTATTTGGGCAACGTTGTTCAGACGGTCGTTACCGGGCCACCGCGGTCACGTCGAGGCGTGAAACCGGCCAGAAGCTGACCGATGTTCACGCCGCAGACTCCGGGGTGTACCAAGAACCTCTTAAACGACAACTGCTTACGTAGCTCGCGAGAGGCGTGGTACAGCCCTTGCTGGTATATCGGCCACTTGCCGCACTTTGGGGGCCGACTCATGAGCGTTGCGCTGGGCCGGATCCTGATCGTCGACGATGAGCCCGATGTCCTCGAGGTACTGACGGCGTACTTCTCGGACGGACGGTTCGAGGTCATGACCGCCCAGCAGGGCGCCGATGCCGTGATGATCGCCAACTTCAACCGTCCCGATGCGGTGCTCCTGGACATCCTCATGCCCGGGATGGACGGGGTAAAGACGCTTCGGGCGATCCGCGCCATGGATTCGACCATTCCCGTGGTGATGGTGACCGGCAACGCCGACGAGAAGGTGGCCCGAGACACGCTGACGATGGGCGCCTTCGATTACGTTCCCAAGCCGTTCAACCTGGACGTCCTCGACGGCATCGTGGTGGCGGCGGTGGCAGCGGGTGCCGACCGGGCGTGGTCGCCC
>JBKKCN010000132.1:0-11109 GCA_046712525.1 Candidatus Rokuibacteriota bacterium | reverse complement strand
CCGGCGGCGCCATCCGTGAGGTCGGCATCGCCCCCCGCCCGCTCCAGAACCCGATCCCCGTGTACTCCGGCTTCACGCACAGCCTCCAGACCTCGCTCTACTGGGCCAAGGAAGGCGGCAAGCCGATTGTGATGGCCGGCGAGATGGATTTCTGCGAGCTGCTCTGGCGCCGCTATCGTGAAGTCGCCGAGGAGAACGGCCGCACCGTGCCGCGCGGCGACGAAGCCGCGTGGGGCGGCTACCTGGTGCTCGCCGACACCAAGAGCGAGGCCGAAGCGTGGGCGGAAGACTGCATGTGGATGTGGGACTCGTGGTCCGTGCCCTTCGGGCAGGATCGCCCACCCCTCCTGATCGGCGATCCCGACACGGTGTCACGGATGATCGAGAAGGCCGCCAGGCACGTGCCCTTCCGCGAGATCTTCTGCCTGTTCGGCCAGGGAATCCTCGATCGCGACCGCTGCCTGAAGACCCTGGAGCTGTGCGCGGAGAAAGTGATGCCGCGCTTCCGCGGGATGGACCGAGAAGGTGCGGCAGAAGGTGCGGCAGAAGGTGCGGCCGCGTCTTGACAGGGGAGAACCGCGCGGCTACCTTCGGCCGCGCGCGATGCAGGTGCCGCTCCGTGCCTTGACACGTCGCGGTCGCCCGCATAGCTTACGGTTCACGAGCTTCAGGTCTTCCACCCCCATCGGGAGGGCGCCATGATCCGTGTGTCCGTGCTCTATCCCAGTGGCGAAGGCAAGCAGTTCGATCATGCCTACTACGCGCAGAAGCACATGCCGCTCGTCGGCGAGCGCCTGCGCAGCTTCGGCCTGCTCCGTTACGAGATCGACAAGGGCATCGCCGGCGGCGCCCCGGGCGCGCCCGCGCCCTTCGTCGGCGCCTGTCATTTCTATTTCAACTCGGCGGGCGACTTCCAGAAGGGCATCGGGGCCCATGGCAAGGAGATCATGGCGGACATTCCCAACTACACCAACATCACGCCGACGATACAGATCAGCGAGATCGTGGGCTAGGGCGTAGCGAGCAAGAACTCCGACGTCGTCGTGGGCAAGCCATACAGGAGGTCCCGGTGATCCGTTTCGTGATCGTGACGATGGTCCTCGCTTCTGTCGTGCTGGGTGCGGCCACGACGGCGCCGGCCCAGGAAGCCTACCCGTCGCGGCCCGTGACCATCGTGGTCGCCTTCCCGCCCGGCGGCGTCGCCGACCTCACTGCGCGCCCGGTCGCGGCCGCCCTCGAGCGACTCCTCAAACAGCCCGTCGTCGTCCTCAACAAGCCCGGCGCGGCGGGGGGCATCGGCAACCAGTTCGTCGCGAACAGCAAGCCCGACGGCTACACCCTTCTGATGGCCCTCGTCAGCGTCTCCGTGCTGCCGGACGTCGACCGGCTCTTCGGTCGGCCCACCACGTACACCCGGGAGCAGCTCGTCGGGATCGCCCGGGTCAGCGCCGAGCCCTCGATCATCACGGTCCGCTCCGAGTCGCCGTGGAAGACGCTGAAGGACCTCGTCGACGATGCTCGGAAGCGTCCCGGCGAGATCACGTTCTCGTCCTCCGGCCTCTACGGCGCCTCCCACGTGCCCTTCGAGATGTTCCTGCACGCCGCGGGCGTGCGCATGCGCCACCTGCCCACGACCGGCGGTGGTCCGATGATGAACGCGCTGCTGGGCGGCCACGCCGACACGACCGCGAGCTCGACGATTCTGGTGTCGCCGCAGGTCAAGGCCGGCAAGCTGCGGCTGCTGGCCCACTCGGGGAGCAAGCCGCTCCAGGCGTTCCCGGAGGTGCCGTCCTTCAAGTCGCTCGGCTACGACGTGGAGTACTCGGCGTGGGCGGGTCTCCTCGCCCCGCGCGGCACGCCCGCGCACGTCGTCAAGATCCTCCGGGATGCCATGCGCCAGGCGGTCAAGGAGCCCGAGGTCGTCAACGCGCACGCCAGGCTCGACTCGGAGATCGCTTACCTCGACGCCGACGAGTTCAACGCCTTCTGGGAGCAGGACGCCAGGAAGCTGGCGAACGTCATCAAGACGATCGGGAAGGTCGAAAGCGCGAAGTAGCGCCGGCGGCGCGGGCATGCTCAGGTCCAAGCGGGTCGCCGGCGGCGTGCTCATCCTCATCGGCGTCCTCGCGCTCTGGGAAGGCCTCCGCTTTCCCTTCGGCACGATGTCGCGGCCGGGCCCGGCCTACGTGCCCGCGATACTATCGCTGGTGCTCATCGCGCTCGGGGCCGTCCTGATCTTCGCGCGCGACGGCGGCCCCCGGCTCGCCGCGATGGACTGGGGCGATTGGCGCCGCGCTCTCGCGATCCTCGGCGTGTGCAGCTTCATCGCGCTCACGCTCGAGTATCTGGGGTGGCGGCTGGCCGTCGCGGTGGCGCTGCTCGCCCTGCTGGGACTCCTCGAGCGCCGGGGGACCGTCTTCACCGTCGTGCTCACGACCGCCATCGTCTTCGGCTCCTTTTTCCTCTTCAACGACGTGCTCAAGGTGCCGCTGCCGCGCGGCGCGCTCGGGCTCTGAGCCGTGGCCGAGACCATCCAGAACCTCTACCTCGGCTTCGCCATCGCCCTGTCGCCGGGCGTCCTCGTCTACGCCTTCCTGGGCTGCCTCGTCGGCACGCTGGTCGGCGTGCTGCCCGGCGTGGGGCCGCTCGCCGGTATCAGCCTGCTGCTGCCGATGACGTTCGGGCTCGACGCCACGCGCGCGCTCGTCATGCTGGCCGGGATCTACTACGGCGCGATGTACGGCGGCTCCACGACCTCGATCCTGATGCGGATCCCGGGCGAGACCGCCTCCGTGATGACGTGCATCGACGGCTACGCGATGGCGCGCAAGGGCCGGGCGGGCCCGGCACTCGCCATCAGCGCCGTCGGCTCCTACGTGGCAGGGACCGTGAGCGTGCTCGTCCTCATGCTCCTGGCGCCACCGCTGGCCGAGTTCGCCCTGCGCTTCGGTCCGCCGGAGTACTTCGCGCTGCTGCTCCTCGGGCTCCTGGTGCTCGCGTACATGAGCCCGGGCTCGATGCTGAACGGCCTCGCGATGGCAGCGCTGGGCCTGCTGCTGGGCATGGTCGGTATCGACCAGATGAGCGGCTTCCTGCGCTACGCCTATGGCGTCCCCGAGCTGTCGGATGGCATCGGCGTCGTGGCCGTCGCGGTGGGGCTGTTCGGCCTCGGCGAGATCCTCGTGACCGCGGGGCAGGCGCAGCCCCCGGAGGTCATCAAGCCGCGCCTGCGCGACCTGCTCCCCTCGCGCCAGGAGTGGCGCGAGGCGAACATGCCGATCTGGCGAGGGACGGTCATCGGCTTCGCCATCGGCATCATCCCGGGCGCCGGGCACGTCATCTCGACCTTCGTCTCGTACGCGCTCGAGCGGCGGATCTCCCGCCACCCGGAGCGCTTCGGCCAGGGGGCGGTGGCCGGGGTGGCGGGGCCGGAGTCGGCGAACAACGCGGCGACCTCGGGAGCCTTCGTGCCGATGCTCGCCCTCGGCGTGCCCGGGGTGCCCGTGGCCGCGCTGCTGCTGGCGGCCATGATGATCCACGGCGTCCAGCCGGGGCCGCTGCTGATCAAGAACGACCCGCAGATCTTCTGGGCCTTCATCGCCTCCATGTACGTCGGCAACCTCGTCCTGCTGATCCTGAACCTCCCGCTCGTCGGCCTCTTCGTGAACCTGCTGCGGATCCCGTACCCCGTGCTGTACCCCATCGTGCTCGTGTGCTCGATCCTGGGCGTCTACGCCGTGGGCAACAGCATCGTGGACGTCTGGCTGATGCTGGCCGCAGGCGCCCTCGGCTACGTGCTTCGCAAGCTGGCGTTCGAGCCGGCGCCGATCGTACTGGGCCTGGTCCTCGCCCCCATGCTCGAGATGTCGCTCCGCCAGTCGCTGGCGATGTCCGACGGCAGCTACGCCATCTTCTTCGTGCGGCCGATCTCCGCGACGCAGCTCGCCGTCGGCGCCGTTCTCATCCTGCTCGCCGTGCGGCCGCTCGTGTCGCGGGCCCTGGACTGGCGAGCGCGGTTGCCGGTAGAGACCGGACCCCGTTGACTGATCGCGCTTTCCGAGGAGGAGTGAGACCCTGATGGCCGAGCACGCCGGGCAAGTGATTCGCCGCCGAGAAGACCCTCGCCTCGTCACGGGCGCCGGACAGTTCGTGGACGACATCGACATCCCGGGCTGCCTGCACGTCGCCGTCGTCCGCTCGCCGCACGCCAGCGCGCGCATCGTCGCCATCGACGCGAGTGCGGCACTGCGCGCGCCCGGGGTGATCGTGGTCGTCACCGCGGCCGATCTCGGGACCGCGAACGCTCCGCTGCCGGTGTTCGCGCCCCACCCGGCGCTGGCGCGCCCGTGCGGAATCCGCGCGCTGGCCGACGAGCGCGTGCGTTACGTCGGCGAGCCCGTCGCCGCGGTCGTCGCCGACGACCCCTACCGGGCGCAGGACGCGCTCGACCTCGTGCGCGTCGACTACGAGCCGCTCCCTGCCGTGGCCGACGTGGAGGCGGCGGCCGAGCCGGGCGCCCCGCTCGTGCACGAGGCGCTCGGCACCAACGTCGCCGCCGACTGGCGCCAGCAAGTGGGCGATAGCGACCCGGTGTTCCGCGACGCACCCGTCGTCGTGCGGACCACGCTCCGGCTCGCGCGCGGCGGCGCGCATCCGCTCGAGCCCAGGGGGCTGGTGGCCGTGTGGGAGGGCGGCCGGCTCACGGTCTCGGCGGCGATCCAGATGGTCCACCGTCACCGCCGCATGATCGCCGCACAGGTCGGCCTACCGGAAGACCGGGTGCGGGTCGTCGCCCCCTCGGACGTCGGCGGCGGCTTCGGCACGAAGGGTCCGTACTACCCGGAGGACGCGCTGGTGCCGGCGCTGGCCATGCGGCTCGGGCGGCCGGTGAAGTGGATCGAGAGCCGGCGCGAGCACACGCTGGCCTCGTACGTGGAGCGCGACCAGGTCCACCGCGTCGAGATCGCCGCCACGCGGGACGGTCAGATCCTCGGGCTGCGCGACGACTTCCTGCACGAGATGGGCGCGTACACCGTGTCCGGGTTCAATCTCGCCCAGAACACGATGATCCACAGCGTGGGCGTGTACCGGATTCCCCACCTCGACCTCCGCGTGCGCGGCGTGCTCACGCACACGACGCCGTGCGGCGCGTACCGGGGCGCGGGCCGGCCCCAGGGCGCGGCGGTGATCGAGCGCGCGGTGGACGCGCTGGCGCGCCAGCTGCGCCTCGACCTGGTCGAGATCCGGCAGCGCAACCTGATCCCGGCGGGCAGCTTTCCGTACGCCACCGGGCTCGTGACGGCCGGACGCGGGCCCGTCATCTACGACAGCGGCGACTATCCGCGATGCATGGCGGCGGCGCTGGACGCCCTCGATCTCAAGCGCGCGCGAGACGAGCAGGCGCGCCTGCGCGCCGAGGGCCGCTACCTGGGGATCGGCCTCGTCAATTACGTGGAGGCGACCGGCAGCCCTCCCCACGAAGCCGCCATCGTGCGCGTCGACGCCGAGGGCGGCATCGCCGTCATCACCGGCGCCGCGCCGCAGGGACAGGGGCACGTGACCGTGTTCTCGCGCATCATCGGCGAGCTCCTGGGTGTCGATCCGCTCACCATCGACGTCCACACGGGCGACAGCGACCTGATCCCCGAGGGCGGCGGGACGTTCGGCAGCCGGACCACGGCGCTCGGGGGCAGCGTGGCGCTGCTGGCCGGGCGCATCGTGCGCGAGAAGGCCGTGCGAATCGCCGCGCACATGCTCGAGGCCGCCCCCGCCGACGTGGTGGTCGAGCACGGCGGGTTCTTCGTTCGCGGGCTGCCGACGCGGGCGGTGACGTGGGCCGAGGTGGCCGCCGCCGCGCACGACAGCCGCGTGCCGGGCGAGAGCCCCGGCCTGGAGGACTACCAGCTCTTCACCGTGCCGCAGTCCACGTTCGCCAACGGCACCCACGCCGTCGTGATCGAGGTGGACCCCGAGACCGGGGCGCTGAAGATCTTGCGCTGGGTCGTCGCGCACGACTGCGGCCGCGTGTTGAATCCCGGGCTCGTTGACGGGCAGGTGCACGGGGGTGTCGTGCAGGGGATCCCCGACGCTCTCAACGACCAGCTCGCCTACGACACCTCGGGACAGCGGCTCACGGGCACCCTCATGGAGTACGCCCTGGCGACGGCGAGCGACGCGCCACCGGTGTTCGACATCCGCCACCTGGAATCGCCGACGTCGCTGAACCCCCTCGGCGCCAAGGGCGCCGGCGAGGGCGGCATCATGCCCGTGCATCCCCTGCTCGCGCAGGCGGTGGAGGACGCGCTGGCGCCCTTCGGCGTCACGATCACGCGCGTGCCGTTCACGCGCGCCGACATCTGGGCCCAGGTGAAGGCCGCACGCCGGGACCGCTAGGGCGTGTGGCCTCTTGAGCGCATGCAACTCGCGTACGCCTCGCGGTAGCGGTCGTCGCTCTTCTTGGGCCACCGCGACGCTCCGGCCGCCTCGCTGCGAACGCGCGCCGAGCTTCTCGCGCCGGGCCAGCAGCCCGTCGCACAGCACAGCTTGGTGTCACCATCTGGAAACACTTGACGGCGGGTCGGGCCGGTGCCTGAAGACGCTGGAGCTGTGCGCCGAGAAAGTGATGCCCCGCTTCCGCAGCTAGTCGGTCACACTATCGGAGGCGTCGTGCCGCCGCGCGGTATCGTTCGGGAACCGCATACAACTGATCCGTCAAGTTCGTCACGCCTCGCTCGTCGATCCATCGGTAGACTTCAGGAGCTGCAGACGGCGTCACGGTGCCTGCCGGTGCCGGCGTCGTTGCCATGGGCGCGCTCGAGATCGACGAGCTCGGCACCGACGGTTGCGGCAGGGGTGTCCCTGGTGTGCGGCCGGAAACAGGCCCGCCCGGAGTGCCGATCGACGGGACGGATCCAGGCGAATACCCCGTGGCCGGGTTCCTTGACGACAGGGGCGCGCCCGGCGTGCCGAGACTCGGCACCGAGGGCTCTGGCATCGGCGTCCCCGGTGTGCGCCCGGACACCGCTGTTCCCGGGGTCCCGATACTCGGCACCGAAGGCTGAGGCATTGGTGTCCCATATGTGCGACCGGAGACCGCCGCCCCCGGGGTCCCGATACTCGGCACCGAAGGCTGGGGCATTGGGGTCCCATATGTGCGGCCGGACACCGGCCCGCCCGGGGTGCCGATACTCGGCACCGACGGCTGTGGCATCGGCGTGCCCGGTGTGCGGCCGGACACCGGCCCCCCAGGTGTACCAATGCTCGGGACGCTGGGCCACTGAGCAGATGCCGAGGCCGTCGCAAGAAACACGATCGTCCCCACGGCTAGCCAAATGTGATGCGCACGAAGCGGTTCAAGTCCGAGCATCGGTGCCCTCCAGCGCTAACGTTCAAGCAAGTAGGCTGGAGTGTAGTTATCTATAGGGCAGCCGTCAAACCGCCACGTTTCGACACGCCCTCGGACGACTAGCTCGTGTAACCCCGTGACCGCATGCAGCCCGAGTACGCGGCGCGATACGCCTCGTCGTTCTTCTTGTTGTCGTAGAGGCCGTAGAGCGTGCCGCCGCCGGCGCCGGCAAGGCCGCCGATGATCGCTCCCTTGCCCGCGCCCTTGCCGCCGTCGGCGATGGCGCCGCCAATGGCTCCCACCGCGGCGCCGCCGACGGCTCCGATGGCGCCGTCTTTCACGACCTCCGTGATCTTGCCTTTCTTGTCACGCTGGCCGCCGGTCGCATTCGCCGCTTCGCGGTTGCAAGCCTCGATGGCCGACTGGGTTGGGGCCTGGGCCACGCGGCTGGGCTGCGATGCGGCCGGCGGCGCGGCAGGGCGAGGCGCTTCGGTGACCACGGGGGGTGGCGGCGTTTGCACCGTCACCGGCGCGGGGGCAGGCGCGGAGAGCGCGGCCACGGGAGCCTCGGTCCGTGAACTCGTCCGGTTGGCGACCACCAGCCCCGTCACCAGGGCCGTCGCCCCCACCACGAGCAGACCGATCGTCGTCAGCTTCCACACATTTGTACCTTCAGTCATGGCCATACCCTCCCGCTGCTTTGGGTAGCAGGTGGCGTGCCAGCGACTTCAGCGTGGTGGTACGGGCAGCGACTCCACGTCCACGATGACTCGGATGGAGAGCACCTCGGCTCGGTTGCGGAGCGTGAGGCTGTGGCCGGGGTACGCGCTGACGTCGACCCCGGCGCGGAGAGCCACCGCATCGGAGATGACGAGCGCGCAGTCGTACTCCTTGGTCAGTTGCTCCAGGCGCGCGGTGGCGTTCACCGTGTCACCCACGGCGGTGAGGTACTGGCCTTCCGCGTAGCCCATGCGCCCCACCACGGCGGGGCCCCGTGTGGATGCCGATACCGATGCGCAGCGGCGCCGGCAGCTCGCTGCCGAGCGCCTTGCTGAGCGCATCGACGCTGCGCACCATGTCGCCGGCGGCGACCAGCGCCTGCCGGCAGCCCGTCTCGGCGCCGGCGTCGACGCCGAAGAGCGCCATCACGCCGTCGCCGGTGAACTGGTTGGCGATGCCGCCCGCGCGGCTGATGGCGCCGCCCACGGTCTCGAAATAGCGGTTGAGCAGGAACACGACGTCATACGGCAGCTTGCGCTCGGCGACGGAGGTGAAGCCCCGCAGATCGGCGAAGAGGACGGCGATGTCCTGCTCGCTGCCGTTGTGGGGATCGTAGGCGGCCATGCCCGCCGACGCCGACACCGTGGCCGCGAGCAGCGGGGTGACGCTGACGTTGCCGGTCGGACGAAGCTGGCAGGCCAGGCGCACGCCCGGCCCCGCCCCCACGCGACGCAGCACGCGCCGCTCCTCCTCGCTCGCGGGCGGAAGCGCCTCGGATGGTCCGGTCACCGCCACGCGGCACGTGGAGCAGCGGCCGCGCCCGCCGCACACGGAGGCGTGCGGGATGCGGGCAAGGCGGCTGGCCTCGAGCACGGTGAGCCCGGCGGGCACGACGACGGTCCGGCCCCCCGGGTACGTGAGCCGGATCACACTGCGGCGGCGCGCGACGCTGCGCACGGCGCGGGCGGCGAGCACCAGCGCGAGCGCGCCCCCGTAGCCGGTGACGGACCACTGGTACACGCGCTCGAGCGTCGCCCTCTCCTTCCCCGTCAGTGGCGCGCGCCCGGACCAGAGGAGCTGTTCGCGCCGAGCGGGATCGGCCGCCTGTGCCGCCGCCTCGCGGCCGGCGGCGACGAAGCCGAGGGCGGCGAGCACGGGCAGGAGCACGGCGGCGGCGAAGAGGACGGGGCTGACGCGCGGATACCAGGAGCGCAGGCGCAGCCAGAAGTGGAGGCCCATGCACCCGTGCGCCCACGCGATGGCGATGGCGAGCAACTGGCGCGCACCCACCGGCGGGTTGACCGTCCAGAAGATGAGGACCACGCGCGCGTACGCATCGTTGACCGCGTACATCTCGGCCGCCAGGCGCGTGCCGATCACATGGCTGAAGAGCAGCACGGGAATGATGAGGCCGAGCGCCATCTGCGTCGCTTCCCATACGGGCATGCGCAGGTGATGCCGCCGGTAAAGCGACGTGAGCGCGAGGGCCACGTGCACGACGAAGGCACCGTAGAGGGCGAACGTGGCGAGGGGACTGCGCCACAGCGCCTTGAACCACCATTGTCCGCTCTCCATCGCGGAGAGCGAGACGAGGCCGAGGCCGTGATTGAGCAGGTGCGTGAAGACGTACGCGAACAGGATGAGGCCCGTCGTGAGCCGAAGGTTGCGCACGAAGGCGGGACCGCTGGGTGCCGCCGTCATCTCATGGTCGTCGTCAGCGGATCTTCAGCAATCCCGCCGCCGTCCCGCCGAGAATGCGTTCCTGGTCCGCGCGCGACAGCCCGCGAGACGCGTCACCACCTCCACCGGACGCTCGTAGCCCATGTCGAAGCAGTACACCGGCAGCGCGAGGGCGTGGATGCGCTCGAAGACCGGCGTGAAGGCGGGATCCTCCAGCTCGAGGCCGTTGACGTTGGTGCCCCTGAACCGCTCGCCCTGCTTCTCAACAACTTGTAGATAAGCCTCTGAAACATAATGCGCGTAGATGTCGACGGACGGCACGCGCGCGCTGGCCGCCTTCTTTCTTGGTACGGGCGCGGGTCATCCCCGCTCCTGGTCGCACAGGTCGAGCGCGGTGAGCGCGTAGAGGCGACTGCCCATCACGAGGTCGGAGATCTTCATGCCGAAGGTGCCCGCCCCCACGCTCACGCCGGGGCCGTAGGTGATCGCCGGGATGCGCATCTCGTTGAAGCAGTTGATGTCGCGCCACATGCTGGAGAAGGGCGGTGCCGCCGCCTTGGGTGCTACGCCGAGCATCGCCTGGTGGGCGCGCGTGATGGCGCCCTTGAGAGGCTCGACCTTCTGCGGATCGGCCTCGAACGAGGGCCGGTACGTGTAGAGCTCCACCTCGCCCTCGAGGCCCACAGAGGCCATCAGCCGGCGCAGGTCCTCACGGATGTCGAGCGGGTTCTGCACGGGGGTCGTCCGCACGTCCACGTAGATCGCGCACTGCTGCACGGTCTTCGTGATCTTGTAGGGCACCCCGCCGCGGATGGCGCCGATGTTGACCTTGGGCACGATGGTGCCGCCCGCGCACTCGTAGCGGTTCTTCTGCTCGTAGTCGTACGCCCACTCCTCGATGCGCTGGATGAGCGGCGCCATGCGCACGATGGCGCTCGGGTTCTTCTCGATGGGCGACGGCCGCTGGATGTACGGCGTGTAGATAGGCAGCTCGTTGCCGAACACGGTGACCTTGAAGAAGGCCTTGCCCGCCTCCACGCCCACGAGGCCGAAATCGGTGCCCTCGGCCACGAGCGCGTAGTCGGCCACGCCGCCGTGGGTGATGGCGAAGCGCGTGCCGGGCTCCTTGGCCAGATATTCGGGCGACTGGAACTCGTCGACGGGCTCGACACCGATCTCGCCCACCACCGCCATCAGGAGCAGGTCGCCCTTCAACTTGACGCCCGCGTCCTTGATCGCCTTGGCCGCGAGCAGGAAGGTGGCCATGGGGCCCTTGTCGTTGCAGACGCCGTTGCCGATCAACGTGTCACCCTCGCGCCACGCGGAGTGGAAGACGGCGTCGGCGGCGCGCCGCGTGGTCCACC
>JBKKCN010000131.1:0-7435 GCA_046712525.1 Candidatus Rokuibacteriota bacterium | reverse complement strand
GCCCATGGCCGCAATCCACAGCGGCGGTCCCGGCCGCTGCACGGGCGGTGGCGCCAGCCGCGCTCCGGACAGCCGGTATCGCGCTCCCGCGTGGTCGACGGCGTCGCCCGTCCACAGCCGGCGCACGATGGACACCGTCTCCTCCAGGATGGCGATGCGCTCACGCGGGCCGGGATAGGCGATGCCGTGGCGTGTCCACCACGCCGCCGTGACCGCGTCCTCGGAGCCCACGGCCAGCCGCACATCG
The DNA here is from genome assembly GCA_046712525.1 of Candidatus Rokuibacteriota bacterium. Classification (GTDB taxonomy): domain Bacteria; phylum Methylomirabilota; class Methylomirabilia; order Rokubacteriales; family CSP1-6; genus JBBDXO01. Next base: position 7,188 of record JBKKCN010000131.1, on the reverse strand, counting down.
AGGCGGCCCCCCGACAGATGATCGACGCTCACGGCCCGCTTGGCGAGCCACGACGGATGGTGCGCGGCGGCATCGAAGGCGTAGGTCACGGCGGGACCAATGCGTGCCGTGTGCGTGAGGGCGGCGAGCGCGCCGAGCATCGTCCAGCCGTCGTGCGTCCACGGCCACAGGCCGTCGCCGTAGGTGATGCGCGCGAAGCCGAGCTCGTCGGCGCGCTTCCAGTACCGGCGCAGCGCCGCCACGTCGCTTCCCCACGTCTGCACGCCGACGGCGATCACGCGCACGAGCATTCCGCACGCGCAGCGGAGCTGTCAAGCACGTGCCCTGCGTTGACAGTCTCCGGCCTGCTGGATAGAGTCGGCGCGATGGCTGCTCGCCACGCCCCCTCCCAGGTCGTCGCGCTGCTGGCGTCCTCGTACGTCGTGTCCGCGCACTCCGTGGTGGACAGTGCGCGCGCGCTCGTGGCGCGCTACCACCAGGATCCGGCGGCCATCGACCGCGCGCGCGACGCGCTCGAAGCGGCCCTGCAGCGCGACCGCCAGGTGGACACCATGGTGATGCTCTCCTACGTGCACTTTCTCTACGGCGACGTGCGCGCCACCAGCACCGAGGAGAAGCTGGCCGCCTATGACCGCGGCCGGGAGATCGGGCGCCGCGCGGTGGAGCTGGCGCCGAAGAACCACGACGCGCACCTGTGGTACGCGATCAACACCGGACGGTGGGGGCAGGCGAAGGGCATCATGCGCTCGCTCTTTCTCCTGCCCACCGTGCGGGAGGAGATCGACATCGTGCTCGAGCTGAACCCGCGCTCCGTGCGCGGCCACTCCCTCGCCGGTAATCTGTTCCTCGAGCTGCCGCGCGCCGTGGGCGGCGACCGCGTGAAGGCGGAGGAGCACTTCCGCAAGTCGCTGCAGGCGGATCCAAAGTTCACCGTGGCGCGGGTGGACCTCGCCCGGGTGCTCATCGCCGGCGGCCGCTTCGAGGACGCGCGACGCGAGCTGCAGCGCGTGATCGCGGAGCGCGCCCCCACCATCGTCGCCGACTGGACCGTAAAGGACCTGCCACGCGCGCGCGCCCTGCTCGCGTCCATCCAGGACAAGAAGTAAGGATCGCGGCGGTCATCCGGCGCCTGCGCCGCACGGCGCCGCGCTGGAACGCCACCGCGCTCGCGCTCATCGCCGACCAGAGCGGCGACCCTTTCCGCGTTCTCATCGCCTGCCTGCTGTCGCTGCGTACGCAGGACACCACCACCGGCCCCGCCGCCGAGCGGCTCTTCGCGGTGGCCGCCACGCCGGAGACGATGCTGAGGCTGCGCGCCGGCACCATCGAGAAGCTGATCTACCCGGTGGGGTTCTATCGCACCAAAGCACGCGTGCTGCTCGGGGTGAGCCGTGACCTCCTCGATCGCTTCGGGGGCCGGGTGCCGGACGATATCGATGCGCTGCTGACCCTCAAAGGCGTGGGGCGGAAGACGGCCAACCTCGTGGTGACGATGGGCTACGGCAAGCCCGGCATCTGCGTCGATACGCATGTGCATCGCATCTCCAACCGCCTCGGCTACGTGCGCACGCGCACCCCCGAGCAGACCGAGATGGCCTTGCGCGCGAAGCTGCCGCGGCGCTACTGGATCGGCTACAACGACCTCCTCGTCTCCTTCGGCCAGAACATCTGCGTCCCCACCTCACCGAAATGCTCGCAGTGCCCCGTCAACGACCTCTGCCCAAAGGTGGGCGTGACGTCGTCGCGCTAGGCAGGGCGCTGAAAAACGCCCATCTCCGTCGTTGGCTCGTCGCTCGCTCCCTGCGACGTGGCAGGGCCACGCCTCAGTCGCGAGGTCCTCGCCGCCTAGCCCGGATAATTCATGACTGCACCGTACAGAGGCCAGCAGGGCCGTGCTGACTCGTGGATGCGCAGTCTGGGGCCACTCACATCGTTTGGGGGACGGCATTCGGCAAACTTCAGCGTGAGCGCCTCCCGTGCCATGCTCCGGCGACGAGAGGGGCGGGGGCGGCACTGAGAGTGCCGGCGTTGTCCGCCCGGCTGAAGCGACCGGTCGCGTCACGGCACGGCGCCGACGGCACAGGCGATCTGCCGCCAGGGACGCCGCCAAGGAAACGACCGCGGCAGATGCACGACGATGCGGCGGGCGGAGCGCTCGACCCAGGCGGCCACCTTGAGCAGGCGCTCGCGCAGCGTGCTCACCTGCGCGTCCGCGCAGCTCGTGCCCCGCGCCGCGCGCCGCAGTTCTTGCAGCAGCACGTAGGCCGCCACGGCGAGGAGCACCCGGAAGGCGTTGGCGCGGAAGCGCGAACAACTGGTCCGATCCAGGGCCACCCCCTGCTTGAGTTCTTTGATGCGATTTTCCATGTCGCCCCGCGCGCAATAGATCGCGTAGACGTCCGCGGGCGGCGGGCTCAGGTTGGTGACGACGAAGCGTGGGTTGTTCTTGGGCTCGCGCCCGGGATGCCGCACGACTTCGGCTTTCATGAGGACCCGCCGCTGGCGGGACCACCGGCGGGCGGCGTCCCGGGTTTCCCCGAACAGCCGCTCGGAGCACCCGCTGCTGCGCGACAGCACCCGCGCGCGGCCCATCAAGCGGCGCGCGCGTTGGTCCAACACACTGTTCGGCGCGACGGAGACGACGGAGTCGACCTGTTCGGCTTCGAGAAACTGCAAGATCGCCTCCCCCGCGAACCCGCCGTCCAGCCGCACCCGCAGGCGGGCCCGCGGGAAGGCGCGTCGCAGCCGGGCAAACAGTCGGGCCAGCAGCGGGAGCGTGCCGCGGCTGCCGCTGTTGCCCGGGCGCAAGACTGCGCCCACGACGTACTGCTCGGCTTCGTCGTCGAACGTCAGGGTGCCCACCAGCGGCAAGTAGCTCCACGCCGCGTAGTGGCCGTGGAAGAAGGCGAACTCCTGTTGGCCATGCGTGGGATCGTCCGTGGGGTCGAGGTCGATGGTGATAAGCCGCGCACGGCCGCGCCGGCGCCGTCGATGCCGCGCGATCACCGTCTTCGCCAGCGCCGTGGTGATCCGGTAGAGATCCGGCGCGCGGACGGCGTTCTCGAGGCGCGACAGCGTGGGCTGCGAGCCGAGCGCCGCGCCCTCGTGGGGATCGCGATTCACCAGCACTTTGTGCACCGCGTCGTCCGCCACGCGGGCGGCATCGTTGGCATCGGCGTAACCGCACGCCAGCCCGAATACCCGTTGCCGGATCAAATCGACCAACGGCTGTTGGATTTTCCCCGGCTCCCGACGATCCCGAATGCACCGCGCCACCGTCGCGGTCAGCCCCAACGCGCCATCGAGGGCCTTGAGCAGCAGCGCGCCGCCGTCCGAACTGGCGTGCTCCATGTCGAAGCGAGCTATGGTCGGCTTCGAAAAACTCTCGCCTTGGAATCGCAGTTGCGATATACAGGCTGTGGCCATCGTGCCTCCTGGTTTGAGTGCCGCGAAGCGTGTCGACACCGCTTCTATAGCACCCTCCGAGAGGTTCGATGGCCCTTTTGTCTCTTCACTCGTGAATTATCCGGGCTAGGAGTGTGTCGGAGAAATAGTGACGGTCCCGAAACGTGGGATGCTGAGTCCAGAACCCATCGTCGTTCCATGGCCTTGGTGTCGCCGCGACGTCGCGATGACGAGCAATGTGGGACGGATCGTCGGGCACATGAGCGTTTTCACTATTTCTCCGACACACTCCTAGGTTCTGGGCATTTTTGAGCGCCCTGCGCGGTTTTCAGGTGGCCGCAACCGACGCAGAATCGCAAGGTTTCGGAGGTCGGCTTGGGGCTCCGGCTCCTTGGGCGTCTCCAGCACCTTGGGGATTCCCGTGAAGCGCGCGTCGTTGAGGAGGAGCCGGAAGGCGCCCACGCCGAGGAAACCTTGGCCGATGTTCTCGTGGCGGTCGAGGCCGGAGCCCAGCGGTGCTTTGGCGTCGTTGAGGTGAAAGGCGAGCACGCGGCGCAATCCCACCGCTTCCGCGCATTCCGCGATGGCGCGCTCGTAGCCCGCCGTGCGCCGGATGTCGTAGCCGGCCGCGAACAGATGACAGGTGTCGATGCACACGCCAAGTCGCTCCGGCCGCGCGGAGCGGCCGAGCAGCGCGCCGAGCTCGCCGAACGTCTTGCCGACCGAATTCCCGGCGCCGGCGGTGTTTTCCAACGCGACCTTGACCCGATACCCCGCCGTCCGCTGCAGGACCTCGTCGAGTGCCGAGGTCACGCACGCGAGCCCGGCCTCGAGACCACTGCCCATGTGAGAGCCGGGGTGGATCACCACGCAGGAGAGGCCGAGCGCCTCCGCCCGCTCCAGCTCGTCGGTGAACGCGTCCACGGCCTGGCGCCACGCCACGGGCACCGGGCTGCACAGGTTGATGAGATAGCTGGAGTGCGCGAAGATGGCGCGGATCCCGGTGGCACGCCGCGCGCGGCGAAAGGCGCGCACGTCCGCCTCCTCCAGCGGGCGCGCGGACCACTGCCGCTGGTTCTTGAGGAAGATCTGGACGGCGGAGCAGCCCACGGCGGCGCCGCGCTCGAGGGCCAGATGCAGGCCGCCCGCGATCGACATGTGGGCGCCGATGTCGTCGCGGCGGCGGGTGGAAGGCGTCACGGGCGCGGAGCGTATCACGTTGCGGAGGGGACGGTGCGGGCGGCATAATGGGACCGCTCAGTACCCGATCTGAACCGGCCGGTTTTTCCCGCGCTCTCGCGGGCAGGAGGCACCACATGGAGCCGCGCGCGATCGAATCCACGATGACCACCACCTTCGAGTACGACTACGCCGCCACCGAGCTGGACATTCGGCGGCTCTACGAGAAGGCCAAGCGCGACCAGTGGAACGCCTCCCGGGACATCGACTGGACGGCGGCGGGCTCGCCGGACGGCCGGGTCATCGCCGACGAGCTCATCGACATCTACGGCTCGCCCCTCTGGGAGCGGCTGTCGGAGAACGACCGCATCCTCCTCAACCGCCGCATCGCCGCGTGGCGGCTGTCGGTGCTCATGTACGGCGAGCAGGGCGCGATGCTGGCGTGCAGCCAGCTCGTGGACGTCGTGGAAGGCGTGGACAACAAGTTCTTCCAGGCCACGCAGGTGGTCGACGAGGCGCGCCACAACGAGGTGCTCGATCGCTACCTCACCGTGCGCCTCGACAACCTGCGCTACCCCATGCCCGTCAACGAGCGGGACCTCTTCGACTCCATCCTCACCGAGAGCCGCTGGTACCTGAAGACGATCGCGCTCCAGCTGGTGGCGGAGACGTTCGCCGTCTCCCTCTTCAAGATGATGGGCGAGAGCGCGACCGATCCCGTACTCGGCGAGATGTGCCGCCGCGTGCTGCAGGACGAGTCCCGTCACATGGGCTTCGGGATGCTCGCGCTCCCCAAGGTGGTGGCGGAGGCCTCGGACGCGGAGAAGCACGAGCTGGAGGACTACACCTGCTTTGCGCTCGAGAAGACGCTCACGGGCTTCTTCCCGCTCGAGGCGTACCAGGACATGGGCTTCGGCGCCTCCGAGATGGCCGAGATCCGACGCTATCGCCGCGAGACGGCCGCCTCCAACGACTACGCGCCCTTCCGCAAATACTTGCGGAAGGACATGCACAGCTCGATGGTCGCCAACCTCGCGCGCATCGGTCTGCTCACCGAGCGCGTGCGCCCGCGCCTGGAGAAGCTCGGCATCAGCCTGCCGCAGGCCTGACGGCAGGCACGAGCGCCTCCAGCCGCCGGCGCCGGTACGCCCACAGCGCGCGCAGCTGGCGGCGCACCACGAGCGCGTGCGCGAGGGCCCCCAGCGGCCCCAGCGGCAGCCGATACGTCACGCGATCCTCCACCCACGTGCCGCCGTTGTCCTCGAGGAAACGGTGGCGATGCTCCCAGCGCGCGTACGGTCCCCGCACCTGCACGTCGACGAACCGGTAGGGCGGGTCGTACTCGCGGATGAAGGCGCGCCACGTGAAGGGCAGCCCCAGCCACGACAGGCGAAACTCCAGCACCGTGCCTGCCGCCATCACCGCGTCCGGCGTGAGCAGACGCAGACGCATCTGCGGTGGCGTGAGAAGCTCGAGGTGGCGCGGATCCGAGAAGATGGCGAACACGTGAGCACGGTCCATCGCGAGCCACACGCGGGATTCCAGGACGTGGTCGGCCATGAGGCGCGGGCTATGATAGGCAGGTGCCCGCACTCAGTCAAACGCGCGCCTACGTCGCGCTCTTCCTCATCGCGACGTTGTGGGGCACGTTCCCGGCCACCGCCAAGCTGGCGCTCGAGTACTTTCCGCCCGCCTTCATCACCGCCGTTCGCTGCGCCATCGCCTCCGCCTTCCTCGTGGTGCTCCTCCTGCGCTCGGGCGCGGAGGCGGTGCGCGAGCTCGGCGCAGGATCGATCCGCTCCTTTTTCATCCTCGGCTTCTGCGGCCTCTTCATCTCCACGCAGATCTCGTACTTCGGCATCTACCACACGACGGCGGCCAATGCGGCCATCCTCCAGACCACCGGCCCCGTGCTCGTCGCCGTCGTCGCCCGCCTCTACCTCAAGGAGCACCTGCGGCCGCTGCAGAAAGCGGGGGCGGCGCTCTCCGTGCTGGGCGTGCTCGTCGTCGTCACCGACGGCCGGCTGTGGACGCTGCGTCCCGAGGACCTCCGGCTCGGCGACTTTCTGACCATCTTCGCGCTGTGCGGGTGGGCCGCGTACACGGTGTACGGCAAGCGCGTGCTGCTCACGCATTCCCCGATCCTCACCACCACCGCCGCCTACATCTGCGGCACCGTCATGATCGTGCCTGTCGCCGCGGTGACCGCGCCCCTCTTTCCCACGCCGACGCTGTCCGCCGGGGTGGCATGGGTGGTCGTGCTGTACCAGGCGATCCTCGGGGCAGTGGCGCATATCTGGTGGTACCGCGCCGTGCAGATCGTCGGCCCCAGCCGCTCCGCCGTCTTCATGAACGTGACGCCCATCGTCGGGATCGTGCTGGCGGCGGTGATGCTGGGCGAGCCCATCGGGCCGTGGCACGTGGCGGGGGCGGCGATCGTGCTGGCGGGTCTGGCGCTGACGACGCGGGCCGCGAGTGACGCGACGTGCCGGGCGGCGTCGCCCGGCCCCTCGCGGCGGATCACTTGTGCTTCTTGACCTCGGCGAGCACGTTGTCCGGGTCGGGCAGCTCGCCCTTGCCGTAGCGCTCGACCATCTTCACCAC
>JBKKCN010000130.1:0-3776 GCA_046712525.1 Candidatus Rokuibacteriota bacterium | reverse complement strand
CAGGTCGCCGATGACCTTGTCCGGCATGCGCACGTTGCGCGCGATCATGTCGAAGAGGTCGGTGTTGGGCTGCCCCGCCGCGTACAGCTTCATGATCGGAATGATCAGCCCTTCCTCGTACACGTCGCGCGCATCGGGTGCCGAGAGGCGGCCGCCGAAGTCGATGTGATGGGCCGAGTTCACGGCGAACCCCACGAGGCGCGTGCCGCGAAAGGCGGGCGCGGCCACGAAGACATCCGGGGTGTGGCCGGAGCCGAACCAGGGGTCGTTGGTGATGAGGATGTCGCCGGGCACGAGCGTGTGGGCGGGATACCGCTTGAGAAAGTCCTTCATCCTTCGGCATGGCGCCGATCTGGCCGGGCGTGCACTGCGTGGACTGGGCGAGCATGCGGCCCTCGGCGTCGTAGAGGCCGATCGAGTAATCGTGGTTGTCGCGCACGACGTGGGAGAAGGCGGTCTTCACCAGCGTGGCCGACACCTCGTCCGCAATGGAGATCAGCCGCGACCAGAGCACCTGAAAGGTGATGGGGTCGAACGGAGTCATAGCGTCACCATCACCCAGCCGCGGCCGTCCACGATCGCGGTGGCGCCGTCGCCGACGATGAGCGTGGAGGCGTCTTCTTCCAGGATGGCCGGGCCCTTCAGGGAGGCGCCCGGCGCGAGGCGATCCATCGCGTACACCCGGTGCGGCACGAAGCGCTTCGCGCGCGTGCTCCACGCGGGCCGCTCGCCCTTGAGGGCCTCGCGCGCGGCGCCGGCAGGCGCGGGGGCCGAGGGCTCCGGTGTGGCCCGCTCGGCCGAAGCCGTGACACGCAACGTGACGAGCTCGATCTCGAGGTCTTCGTAGGTATAGCCGTAGCGCGCCTTGTACTCGGCGAGGAAGCGCTCGGCGATGGCGGCGGGCGCCAGCCCCGCGTCGCCCGGCGCCAGCGTCACCCGGATCTGGTGGCCCTGGCCGTGATAGCAGACATCGGCAGCGCGCGCGAAGCGTACGGGCACCGCCGGCGCCGCTTCGTGCACGACAGCGCCAGCCTCGGACTCGAGCTCCGTGAAGAGCGCCGCGAGGCGCGCGGGATTCGCCTGGGCCAGCCGCACCGGGCGCGTACGCGAGACCTCGAACGACACGGGAGCCACGAGGAAGCCGAGGGCGGAGAAGACGCCGGCGCCGCGCGGTACGAGCAGACGCGGCACCCCGAGCTTGCGCGCCACGCCGTCCGCGTGCACGGGCCCGGCGCCGCCGAAGGCGATGAGCGTGGTGTGCGCGAGGTCGCCGCCCTTCTCCGCCACGTACATGCGGATGGCAGAGGCCATGTTCTCGTTCACCACCTCGTGGATGCCCCACGCGGCGTCCTCGATCGGCAGCGACAGCCGCTTGCCCACCTCGCTCTCGATGCCGTGCCGCGCCCCCGCGAGGTCCAGCGTCATCGCGCCCCCGAGGAAATATTTTGCGTCGAGATAACCGAGCACGAGGTCGGCGTCGGTCACCGTGGGCGCGGTGCCGCCGTGGCCATAGCAGATGGGGCCGGGATCGGCGCCCGAGGACTGCGGGCCCACCTGGAGCAGGCCCACGCTGTTCATGCCGGCGATGGAGCCGCCGCCGGCGCCGATCTCGATGAGGTCCACGGCGGGCACGCCCAGAGGCGTCCCGCTGCCTCGCTTGAAGCGATGGACACGGTCGACCTCGAGCTCGGTGGCGATGGGCATGGCGCCGCCGCGGATGAGGCAGGCCTTGGCGGTGGTCCCGCCCATGTCGAACGAGAGCACGTCGCCGAGCCCGGCGCGGCGGCCGAGGTGCACGGCGGCGAGCGCGCCGCCCACGGGGCCGGACTCGATGAGCCGCACGGGGAACTTCCGCGCCGTCGCGGTGGCGGTGATGCCGCCGCCCGAGAGCATCAGGAACAGGCGGCGGTGCAGCCCGCGCGCCGCCAGCCGCTCTTCCAGCCGCTCGAGGTAGCGCGCCACCAGCGGTTTCACGTAGGCGTTCACGGCCGTCGTCGCCGTGCGCTCGAACTCCTTGATCTCCGGCAACACCTCGGACGACAGCGACACCGCGAGCGCGGGATGCGCCGCCGCCAGCCGCTCCACGGCGCTCTCGTGCGCGGGATTGGCGTAGGCGTGCAGCAGGCAGACGGCGACGGACTCCACGCCCTCCGCGGCGAGGGCGGCCAGCACCTGCGAGGCCTCGGCTTCATCGAGCGCAGTGAGCACGCGGCCGTCACTGAGCACCCGCTCCGTCACCTCGCGGCGCCACTGGCGCTCCACCAGCGGCGCCGGGTAGACGGCGCCGATGTCGTAGATGTCGTAGCGGATCTCGCGGCGCATCTCGAGGATGTCGGCGAAGCCGCGGGTGGCGATGATGGCCGTGCGCGCGCCCTTGCGCTCGATGACGGCGTTGATGACGAGCGTGGTGCCGTGGATGACGTGCTCGGTGGCGGTGACGAAGCCCGGGTGGCGCGCGAGCAGCTTGCCCACGCCGTCGTCCACGGCGATCGATGGGTCCGCGGGGGTGGTGAGCACCTTTTCGACGCTGAACGCGCCCGTGGCCTCGTCGAGGAGCACGAAGTCGGTGAACGTGCCCCCGATGTCGCAGCCGAGCCGCCACGTCATGGCGTGTTTGTCCCGAGAGGATGCGTCGCGAGATCCCACGCCAGCGATCCCAGCAGCTTGACGCCGAGGGGCAGGGCCGCCTCGTCGAAGTCGAAGCGCGGCGTGTGGTGGCCGGAGGCCAGCGCGGCGCCCACGATGATGTAGGCGGCGAGCCCGCCGCGCTCCTGTACGCGGCGCATGAAGGCGCACGCGTCGTCGCTCGCGGTGGCGAAGGCCGTGTCCTCGAAGGTGGTGATGTCGGCAATGTGTCCCGCCGCCGCTCGCACACGCGCGATGAGCGTGGCATCACTGGTGGCGCTCGGAGTGGCGCCGGCCACGCTGACGTCGATGCCGAGCCCGTGCATGGCGGCGGCGGCCGCGAGCACCGCACGTGCGCGCGCTTCCATGTACTCGTTCACTTCAGCGGTGGCGCCGCGCGTCTCGAGCTTCAGCAGGGCGCGTCCCGGCGTGACATTGCGGCCCGTGCCCGCCTGCAGCACGCCCACGTTGATGCGTGACTCACCGCCACTGTGACGGGGGATCGCGTGCAGGTTCAGCACGGCGGTGGCGGCGCCGAGCAGCGCGCTGCGCCCCGTCTCGGGCTCGAGGGCGGCGTGCGACTCGGCGCCCGTGAAGACGGCGTCGAGCTTGGTGGTGGCGAGGAAGCCGGAGATGCCGCCGATGACGTGCCCGGTTATTTTCGACTGGGCGCCGAGGTGGCAGCACACCATCACGGAGGCGTCGTCGACCACGCCCGCCTCCACCATGGCGCGGGCGCCGCGCACGCCTTCTTCACCAGGCTGGAAGACGAGCGTGACGGTACCGGGCCACTCGGTCCGCAGCCCCGCGAGCACGGCGGCGAGGCCGAGACCAATGGTGGTGTGGCCGTCGTGCCCGCACGCGTGCATGGCGCCCGCGTGCACGGAAGCGAAGCCTTCGCGCGCGGGCAGGTGCGCGGCCTCGCGGGATTCGTTGACGTCATTGGCGTCGATATCGAATCGGAACGCGATCGAGGGGCCGGGCCGGGCTCCCTTCATCCGCGCCACCACGCCCGTGAAGCCGCCTTCCATCTGGGACAGGAACTCGGCGCGCGCGCCCTCATCGCGGGCGCGGCGGAAAGCGGCGTCGATCACCTCCGGCGCGGGCACGCCCATGCGCGCGCTCTCCAGAATCACCTTGCGGCCCAGCGC
>JBKKCN010000129.1:0-2524 GCA_046712525.1 Candidatus Rokuibacteriota bacterium | reverse complement strand
GGGGGCGGCTGCTCTTCACCGGGTATCACGGAGACAAGGTGTGGTCGAAGACGGCGCCCAATCTCTCCGCGAACATCGTGCGTGGAGATGTCTCGGGGCTGAGCCTCACAGAGTTCCGGCTCTGGGCCGGCTTCCTCCATTGCCCGGTTCCCTTCTGGGGCGTGCGATCGATCGTCCACGTCGACCGCATCAGCAACTCGGCTGAGATGAAGCGGTGGGACGTCCCGGGGAATTACAGCCGTCCCATCTGCCGGCGGATCGCCGAGGAGGCCGGAATCCCCCGGGAGGTGTTCGGCACCAGGAAGCAGGCGAGTGCCGTATGGCCGCTGTCGCGGCGGTCGTTCTTGACGGCGCGGTCGTCCGCCGACTATGTCCGCTGGCTTCGAGCACACCGCGGCCAGTGGATGCGGTTGATGCGTGTCCCTCCGCCGACGAGCCTTCGTCTCGACCGTGTCGCCATGTCGGCCGCACGGCTGCTCGAGGTAGCGACGGAGAGGGTCGCGTGGTCGGTGGCGACCCGGAGCGGCTGGTCGGCGCTCCCACACCACCCGGTGATCAAAACACTCCGTACACTCACGCACCCTGACTCTCAGGATGCTCCATGGATCCCCGTTCTGAGACGGCACATCTTCCCGTGGGCGATCGCCCATGCCAAGGCGAACTACACGGTGAGCACATGAGATACCTTCTCGGCGGCTACTACGGCATGCGCAACGTGGGAGACGACGTCCTGCTGTACGTCACCCTCGCCGAAGTTGGGCGCGTCGATCGTGAGGCGTCCTTCACGATCATCTCGCAATTCCCGGAGGCGGTCCCCGCCGGTGCCCGCGTCACCATCTCGTCCGGCTGCCGCCGCTTCGAGAGCATCCGGCAGTTGATGTCCCATGACGCGTGGCTTTTCGGCGGTGGGGGGCTCCTCCAGGACGGCGCGGAGCGAAGCCGGCAGTACCTCATCCGCCTCGATCAGACCGTGCGCGTCGCCAAGCTCATGCGCCGCAAGATCCTGATGCTCGGCATCGGCATCGGTCCCTTGACGACTTCAGCGGGGAGGACAGCAGCGGCGTCCCTTCTCCGGCAGGCGGATCTCGTCACGGTGCGAGATGAGGAATCGCGCGCGCTCGCTGCCGAGCTGGCACCTGCCGCCCCGGTGCATCTCGCCGGGGATCTCGCCTTTCTGCTTCCGCGGCACACGCACGCGCCCGCCGTCACGCGCTCTGGCACGCCAAAGACGCTGGGAATTTCGCTGCTGCCGTACGCCGCGTCGCTCGGCCGCAGCAGCGACGAAGACCAATCAGTGCCGGCGACGTTCGCGAAGGCCGTCAATCAGGTGATGGCGTCTCATCCCGACTGGCGCGTCACGCTGTTCGAGTTCTTCGCTGGGTCGCACGAGTACGGTGATGCCTCGGTGCTCCGGTTACTGGAGAAGCAGCTCTTGAGCCCCGAGCGCGTCGCCTACCGTCGCTACACCGGTGACTTCGAGGCCGTCTACGCGGACATCGCGGCATGCTCCGCCTTCGTGGGAATGCGCTTCCACTCGTGTCTCCTCGCGCATCTGGCCGGCGTTCCATGCCTGATGATCGCTCATCACCAGAAATCCGAGAACCTCGCGCGCCGGCTGCAACTCGGCGCGGATGCCGTCGCGTCCCTGCCCGTGATCCAGGACACGGCTGCGCTCACGGCGCGGCTCGATGCCTTGCTCACCGACGGCGATAAGTTCCGCCCACGGGTCGGTCTCGACACGATGGCGGCCAGCTCGGCACGAACATTTGACTTGCTGACGGGCTGGCTCCCCCGCCGGAGGGCGGACACGATGTTTGCGTTCAGGAGAACACCATGAAGATCGGGCTCGTTTCGCAGGCGCTTCCGTATCTGCCGTCGCGCGGAGGCTTCCGGCTCTACGGGGGCAACCTCATCCGCCATCTTTCGCGACGTCACGAGATTCATCTCGTGTCGCTCCTCATCGAGGACGACGCGCAGCATCTCGACTGGGCGCGGCAGTACTGTGCTTCGGTGACGACCATCCCGCCCGCGTCTCACGGAAAGCTGATGGCGGTACCGAGCGCGCTCGCGGCTCACTTCTGGGGCCGACCGCTCCAGCAGCGCGGTGCGATGGCGCGCGCCCTCGACGGTCGTTCCCGCGACTGGGACGTCATCCATGTCGAAGGCGGGTACGCGGGGGGGATCGTGCCGGATCTCCCGGTGCCCAAGGTGCTCTCGTTGCACGATTCCTGGACACTCCGGTGCGAGGAGATGCTGAAGTGCGCCCAGACCGCCGGGGAGCGCCTCTATTACAAGCTCCTCAGCTATCACGAGCCGCGGTACGAACGCCTCGTGTACCCGCGGTTCGAGCGCTGCACCGTGGTGGCGGAGCCGGATCTCGTCGAAGGGCGGCGCATCGTGCCCGGCGCCCGCTTCGACCTCATCCCCTACGGGACCGACACCGAGTACTTCCATCCGGTGGACGTCCCCAAGCAGCCGCACACTCTTGTCTTCCACAGCCACCTGGGCTACGCGCCGAACATCG
>JBKKCN010000128.1:0-8985 GCA_046712525.1 Candidatus Rokuibacteriota bacterium | reverse complement strand
ACCAGCACGCCGAAGGTGAGCGTGCCCGCCACGATCTGCGCGCCGCCGTACCAGAGCAGGATCGCGAGCGCCACGGAGCCGAGCGCCTCCACGGAGGCGTACAGCGAAGACTCGAAGACGGTGGAGCCGAAGAGCGCGCGCCGGTAATCGGCGTTGAGCCGGCTGAAGGCACGCGACTCCTCGCGCTCGCGCGCGAAGAGCTGGATGACCGACATCCCCTGCAGCGACTCCTGCAGGAAGGCGTTGAGGGTGGCCAGCCGCCGCCGCACCTGCCGGTAGGCGTCGCGCGCGCGCAAGCGGAAGTACGAGGCCGCCACGAACAGCACGGGCACGATCGCGTAGGTGACGAGCGCGAGCTGCCAGTCCATCCACAGCATCACCGCCACCACGCCCGCGAGCGTGATGACGTCGGCCGCCACCGCGAGGAGACCGCTCGTGAACGCCTCGCTCACCGCCTCCACGTCGTTGAGCACCCGCGTCATCAGCCGGCCCACGGGGTTGCGGTCGAAGAAGCGCGCCTCCAGCTTCAGGAGGTGCCCGAAGAGCGTCTGGCGCAAGTCGTGCGTCACGCGCTGCCCCGCGAGCGCCATCAGGTACGCCTCCACGCTGCGCAACACGTAGAGCACGGCGAGCACGCCCGCGTAGAGCGCGGCCACCATGGTGAGGCCGCCCCAGTCCGCGCGAAGGATGTAGTCGTCGATGGCCACCTTCAGCAGGTAGGGCTGCGCAAGCTCGGCGGCGGCGATGACGGGGAAGAGCGCCATCGTGGCCAGCAGCAGATGCCGCTGCGGCCGCGCCGCCGCCCACAGCCGGCGCGCCAGACGCCGGTCGAAGGCCCGCCCCAGCAGGTCGTCGGTGTCGTCGACGTGCGTGCGGTCACGCACGCGCGATCTCCGCTTCGAGCTGCTGGATCCGCCACAGGCGCGCGTAGATGCCGGCGCGCGCGAGGAGCGCCTCGTGGGCGCCTTCTTCGACGATGCGTCCTGCCTCGAGGACGACGATGCGGTCGGCGACCTGCGCCGCCCGCAGGCGGTGCGTGATGAGCAGGACCGTGCGCTCGGAGCCGTCGTCCCGGAGCGCGCGCAGGGCGGCGATGATCTGCTCCTCCTTGGCGGCGTCCACGCTCGCGAAGATGTCGTCGAGCACGAGCATGCCCGGCGCGCCCACGAGCGCGCGCGCGAGCGCCAGCCGCTGGCGCTGGCCGCCCGACACGGTGAGCCCACGCTCGCCGACGACGGTGTCGTAGCGCGCGGGAAAGCGCTCGATCTCGTCCGCGATCCCCGCCACGCGCGCCACGCGCCCCACTTCGTCCTCGCCGATGTCCTCGCGGTCGAGCGTGATGTTGCTCGCGAGGGAGCGCGAGAAGAGAAAGGCCTCCTGCGGCACCCAGCGCAGCGTCGAGCGCAGCGCGGCGAGCGGCACCGTGGTGACGTCGTGCCCGGCCACGAACACGGTGCCCGGCGGGGGCTCCCACAGGCGCGCGAGCAGAAGGCCGAGCGTCGTCTTGCCGCTGCCCGTGGGCCCCACCACCGCCACCGTCTCCCCCGGCTTCACCTCGAAGCTCACGTCGCGCAGGATGGGTGGCCGCCCGTCGTAGGCGAAGGTGAGGCCGGCGAACCGGATCGACGGCGGCCCCGGCAGCGGCGTGCCCTCGCCGCGGAGCGGGGACGCTGTGGCCGTGATCTCCTGGATGCGCTCCATCGAGGTGAGGCCGCGCCGTATCACGGAGAGCGTGAGACCGAGCGCGATCGTCGGCCACGCGAGGTAAGCGAGGTAGCCGTTGAAGGCGACGAGGGCGCCCAGGCTCAAGCGCCCGTCCACGACGGCGCGGCCGCCCGCCCACATCACGATGAGCGTGCCCACGCCGGCGATGAGACCCATGAGGGGCGTGAAGCGCGCCTGGATGGCGGCGAGCGCCACGGAGCGGTCGAGCAGCTCGCGATTTGCCACCGAGAACGTCTCCGCCACCCGCGACTGCATGGCGTAGGCGCGCACCACCGTCATGCCGGCCACGCTCTCCTGCACGCGCCCCGACAGCACGCCGAGCTGCTCCTGCATGGCGTGCGTACGCTCGTTCACGGCCACGTTGAAGCGCCGGGCGAGCGCCACGAGCACGGGGTACGGCGCCATCGCCCACAAGGTCAGCCACGGATCGACGGCCACCATGGCCACGAGGGCACCGATGAAGGCGAAGGTGGTGGCGCCCATGCTGACGGCGCCGAAGCCGACGAGCGTCTTCACGGCGGAGACGTCGCTGGAGGCGCGCGCCATGAGATCGCCGGTGGTGTGGCGGGCGAGGAAGCGCGGCGAGAAGGTCTGGAAGGCGGCGTAGAGGTCGTCGCGCAGATCGGACTCCACGCGCTGCCCTCCCCCGAGGATGGCAAAGCGGGAGGCGAGGCGGGCGGCGCCGTTGCCGACGGCGAGCACGATGATGAGCATGACGAAGAGACCCAGCGGCGCCTGCGCGCCCTGCGCCTGCAGAGCGTCGATGGCCCGCTTCACCGTCCACGGAATGGCGAGCGACATGCCCGTGGCCACGAGCAGCGCCGCCATTCCCACCGCATATCGGACCTGGTAACGACGGGCGTACTGCCACACGGCTCTCGCGGGCGACGTTGGCCTCAGCCGCGGCTCCCGTTGACGTAGGGCTTGAGCGCCGCGTACACGGCGAAAATGGTGGGGACGGGCACGCGGAGGCGCTCGCCGAGCCGGACCGCGTGGCCGTGCAGCGCCTCCAGCTCGAGCCGCTTGCCCGTGACGAGATCGTGGTGGAGCGACGAGTACGTGTCGGCTCCGATGCCCGCCGCCTGCTTCATGATGCTCTCCACCACGTCGGGGGCGAGGGTCACGCCCGCGGCGCCTGCCACCGCGCTCAGCTCCTCCACGATGCGGCGGTACATCGCCCACGTCTCCGGCGTTTCGCGCAGGACGCCGGTGGGGCAGCGCGTGAGGCTCGTCATGCCCGCCTGGGCGCTGATGAGCAGATACTTCTCCCACAGCGCTCGCCGCACGTCGGCGGACAGCTCGACGGGCACGCCGGCGGCGGCGAAGGCGTCGTGCAGGCGCGTGGCGCGCGGCCGCGGGCGGCCGTCCATCTCGCCGAACACGATGCGCCCGGCGAAGCGATGCACGATGACCCCGGGCGCCTCGATGGTGGCGAAGACGTAGGCGGCGCCGCCGAGCGCGTGCCCGGCGCCCAGGAGGGCATCGATCTTCTCCTCATTGTCGACACCGTTCTGCAGCGACAGCACGGCGGTGTCGGGGCCCACCGCGGGCCGGATGGCCGTAACGGCGCTCTCGGTGTCGAACGACTTCACGCACAGGAGCACGGCGTCTGCTGGAGTGGAACCAACGGCGTCGGCTGCCTCGACGCGCACGACGTACTCGCCCTCGATGACCGAGCGCACGCGCAGCCCGTCGCGGCGAATGGCGTCGAGATGCGCGCCACGCGCGAGCATGGTGACGCTGGTGCCGGCGCGCGCGAGCTTGGCGCCGAAGTAGCCGCCCACGCCTCCCGCCCCCGCCACGAGCACGCGCATCACCACCAGCCCCGCTTCTTGAAAAACCCCACGAGGGCGGCGGTCGTGAGCCCCATGAGGCCGAGCGCCCACGCGTAGCCGTAGCGCCATTTCAGCTCCGGCATGTATTCGAAGTTCATGCCGTAGATGGAGGCGATAAAGGTGAGCGGGATGAAGAGGGTGGCGATGACGGTGAGGACCTTCATGACCTCGTTGAGCCGCTGGTTCTGGACGGAGAGATAGATCTCCATCACGGAGGTCGCCGTCTCCCGCAGGGACTCCACGATCTCCAGCGCCTGCACGGTGTGGTCGTAGACGTCACGCAGGAAGACGCGCGTCTCCGGCGTGAACACGGGTGTCTCCTCCCGCTGCAGGATGGCCATCTCCTCGCGCATCGGCCACACCGCCCGCCGCATGGCGAGCAGGTCGTGACGCAGCCGCTGCAGCTGGATGAGGACGTCCGCGGAGGGATCCGCGAGCGCCTCGCTCTCCAGCAGCGCCATCCGCTCCGACAGCTCCTCGATGACCGGAAAGTAGGCGTCCACCACTCCGTCGAGCAGCAGATAGGCGAGGTAATCGGCGCCCGCGTCGCGCACGCGGCCGCGCCGCTTGCGAATGGCTTCTCGAACGCCGCCGAAGCAGTCGCCGCCGCTGCGCTCCTGGACGGTGACGACCCAGTCGGGGCCGAGGAAGACGCTCACCTGCTCCTCCACGATCTCGCCGGGATGCCTCTCCTTGCCCTCGGTCACGGGGACGTCCACCCGCACCGTGCGCATGACGATGAAGAGGTGCTTGTCGTAGCGCTCGACCTTGGGGCGCTGCGGCACGTTGAGGACGTCCTCGAGCGCGAGCGGGTGAAGGCCGAAGCGCTCGCCGAGCCGGGTGAGCCCGGCGGGGTCGCCGAGGCCGTCGACGTTGATCCACGTGAGGCCGCCCGGCGTCACACTCCCGAGCGCCTCCTCCACCGTCATGCCGCTGCGCTCGGTCACCGCGTCACGGTTGAAGGCGATGACCGAGATCGTCGGCTTCTCGGCGGACTCCAGGCCCACGAGGGTGCCGGGGAGGGCGCCGGGACGCACGCGGAGCACGCGGCGGCGGCGCTGTCCCAGGATCGCGCGCACGCGGCGCCGGCGTTTCGTCTCGTCAGCCATTGGTATCGTCATGCTCCGGGAGGCTCCGTTGGTTGTCAAGAGACGCTATGGTAAAGTCCGCGCAGATGACATCCCTCGAGCGCCGCGTGGCGGTGGACGCCGCGCGCGCGGCCGGCCGTCTCCTCCGTGACGAGCTCGTCGGCATCCGCCGCATCTCCTACAAAGGCACTCCCACCAACCTCGTCACCGAGATGGACGCCCGCGCGGAGGCGATGATCGTCAACGCGCTGCGGGCGGCCTTTCCCGACGACGCCATCCTCGCCGAGGAGGGCGGTGCCCTCGCGGGTGGCTCCGGCCGTCGCTGGATCATCGATCCCCTCGACGGCACCACGAACTACGCGCACGGTGTCCCTGCCTTCGCCGTCTCCATCGCGCTCGAGCGCGCGGGGCGCGTGGACCTCGGCGTGCTCTACGAGCCGAACCTCGACGAGATGTTCGTGGCCGAGCGCGGGGGCGGCGCCACCATGAACGACGTCCGCCTCGAGGTCTCGGCTACCACCCGGCTCGACGCCAGCCTGCTCACCACCGGCTTTCCGTACGACGTGCGCGTGCGCCCCGACAACAACCTCCCCGAGTACTCCGCGTTCAGCCTGCGCTCGCGCGGCGTCCGCCGCTGGGGCTCGGCCGTCATCGACCTCGCGTACATCGCGGCGGGACGCTTCGACGGCTACTGGGAGCTGCAGCTCATGCCGTGGGATGTGGCGGCGGGTGCCCTCGTGGTCGAGGAGGCGGGCGGGCGCGTGACGAACATCCACGGCGGTCCACTCGACATCGACGCCCCCACGCTCATCGCCAGCAACGGGCGCATCCACGACGAGATGCTGGCAGTGCTGGCGGACATCCGGCGTCACGTCTCACCATCCCCGACGGGGAGATGAGCGACACGTGATGGCGGACGCATCGGTCGCCCGGCAGCTCGCTCGGTTCGTGTGCGACCTGCGCCTGGAAACCATCCCCAGCGCGGTGGCGGACCGCGCCGCGTCGCTGGCGCTCGATACCCTCGGCAGCGTACTGGCGTCGTCCACCATGGATTTTGGCCGATCGATCCTCGCCACGGCCGTCCGTCTCGGCGGTCCTCCCCAGAGCACGCTGGTGGGCACGCCGGGAAAGGTTGGCGAGGCAAGCGCCGTCCTCGCCGGCGGCACCCTCGCGCACGGGCTCGACTTCGACGACACGCGCGAGGACGCCATCGTGCACACGGGGGCGGTGACGGTCCCCACCGCGCTCGCCACCGGTGAAGCGGTGGCCGCGGACGGCCGTGCGGTGGTGGAGGCGATCGTGGCTGGGGTGGAAGTCATGTGTCGCGTCGGTCTCGCGGTGCCCGGGCGCTTCCACGCGCGTCACTTTCATCCCACCGCGGTCACCGGTACCTTCGGCGCCGCCGCCGTCGCCGGCAAGCTGCACGGCCTCGGCGAGAACGAGCTCGTGCACGCCTTCGGCATCTGCGGCAGCCAGTCCGCCGGCATCATCGAGTACCTCGCGGATGGCTCGTGGACGAAGCGGTTGCATCCGGGTTGGGCCGCTCATGCCGGCGTGGTGGCCACGATGCTGGCGCAGTCCGGCTTCACGGGGCCGGAGACCGTCTTCGAAGGCGAGCACGGCTTCTTCTCGGCCCTCGCGGGCGGCCACGATCAGGCGCGAATGAACGCGTTGCTCGCCACGCTCGGCGCCACATGGGAGCTGCAGGCGCTCACCTTCAAGCCGTACCCGTGCGGCTCCATCGCGCACCCGTACATGGACTGCGCGCTGCGCCTGCGCGAGGAGCATCGCCTGAAGGCCGGCGCCATCGCGGAGGTCCGCTGCCGCACCGCCGCCGGGCCCGTGCCTCGCCTCTGGGAGCCGCTGGCCGCCAAGCACCGCCCGCCCAACGGCTACGCCGCCAAGTTCAGCCTTCCCTATCTACTTGCCGTGATCCTGATAAAAGGACGGGCGGGGCTGGCAGAGTTCTCCGACGAGGCCGTGCGCGACCCCGCGGTGCTCGACGTCGCGGGCCGCGTGCAGTACGACCTCGACGCCACCATCGACTACCCGCGCCAGTTCGTGGGCGACGTCACCGTTCGCCTCACCGACGGCCGAGTGCTCCACGCCCACCAGGATCACCCGCGCGGCGGTGCTGCTTCACCCTTGACCGGCGACGAGCTGGAGGCGAAATTTCGCGGCAACGCCCGCCTCGCGCTGCCGGAGGCGGCCATCAACCCGCTTGTCGACTGCGTGCGGCAGCTCGCAAAGGCACCGGACCTCGGCGCCATCGTGCAGGGGCTGCGCAGCGCCGCGAAGGGAGACACACCATGACGCTGTGCCGAATGCTCGGAGCATTCATCATCGCCTGGCTCGCCCTCGGCGCTGCCGATGCCCGCGTCGCCGCCGCGCAGGACGCCCGCGTCGACGCGGCGAAGAAAGAGGGCAAGGTCGTCTGGTACACCTCGCTCGCGGTGCCGAGCGCGGAGAAGGTCGCCAAGCTCTTCGAGGCGGCCTATCCCGGGATCAAGGTCGAGGTGCACCGCACCGGCTCCCAGCGGATTCTGCAGCGCGTGATGCAGGAGCTGTCGGCCAACATCAAGAACGTGGACGTCATCCACACCTCGGATGCCGGCCACTACGTCTTGCTGAAGGACAAGAAGTTGCTGATGAAGTACACCCCCGCGGGTGCGGAGGCCTTCGCGCCCGGCTTCAAGGACCGGGACGGCTATTACTACGGGCTGCGCGCCACCGTGAACGTGATCGCCTACAACACCAAGATCGTCACGGCGGCGGACGCGCCGAAGACGTGGAAGGACCTGCTCGCGCCGAAGTGGAAGGGCAAGATGGTGACGGCCCATCCCGGCTACAGCGGCGTCATCAGCACCCACGTGCTCGCGCTCGTGCACAGCCTCGGCTGGGATTACTTCAAGCAGCTCGGCCAGCAGAGCGTGATGATCGTGCAGTCCGCGGTGGACCCCTCCGGCGTCGTCGCCTCCGGCGAGCGCCCGGTGGCCGTCAACGGCGGCGACTACACGTTTTACCAGGTGAAGAAGCAGGGCAATCCGGTGGAGATCGTGTACCCGAAGGAGGGCGTGCCGCTCGTGGTCTCACCCACGGCCATTGCCGCCTTCGCGCCGCATCCGAACGCCGCCAAGCTCTTCACCGACTTCACCTTCACGCGTGAGCTGCAGCAAGTGCTGGCCGACAGCGAAGGCCTCTACACGGGCCATCCAGGCGTCACCTATCCCGCCGACAAGCCCAAGCTGACGGACCTCAAGCTGCTCCAGGTCGATCCCGAGGAACTGGAGAAGCGCAGCGAAGAAATCAAGAAGCGCTTCGTGGAGTTCTTCGGCGCGTAGCATGTCGGAACATCGAGGAGCGCCCCGGCTTCGCCGGGGTGCTGCCGAGCGCACGGGGGGCTTGGGGGGCCCGTCGAGGCCCCCCATCCTCGAGAATCTCGACCGTTCTTTACCCGTGTGGGTGCTCGCGGCCCTCGCGCTCGTCATCCTGATGGCGCTGCCCATCGGCTGGCTGGCGGTGATGAGCGTGCGCGGCGAGCACGGGGTCACGATGTCGCACTACACCGGCGTCCTCGGCGACCTCCAGCTGCGCAAGGCGCTGTGGAACACCGTGATCATGGCGTTCTGGACGGGCCTGGCGTCGGTGGCCATCGGGGCGCCGCTGGCGTGGCTGACCGCGCGCACGGACATGCCCTGGCGCGGGCTCATCCGGGGCCTCGTGATGGCGTCCTTCGTGACACCGCCTTTCCTGGGCGCCTTCGCCTGGGTCATGCTGGCGGGTCCCAATGCGGGCGCGCTCAACAAGATCTGGCGCAGCGTCACCGGCAGCGAGAGCCCTCTCGTGAACATCTTCAGCATGACGGGTCTCGTGTTCGTGGTGGCCATCTACACCTTCCCCTACGTCTACGTCATGATCGCGAACACGCTGGAGCTGATCGCGTCCGACCTCGAGGAGGCGGCCTCCATGCTGGGCGCGGGCCGCCTCACGGTGGCGCGCACGGTGACGCTGCCTCTCGTGGCGCCCGCCATGCTGAGCGGCTTCGTCCTCGCGGTGCTGCAGGCGCTCGCGCTCTTCGGCTCTCCCGCCATCCTCGCGCTGCCCGCCGGCTTCCATACGCTCACCACGCAGATCTGGGGCATGTTCCAGTACCCGCCGCGCGTGGAGACGGCGGCCGCCATCGCGATCCCCATGCTCGTCGCCACCGGCCTCTTGCTCTACATGCAGAAGCGGCTGCTCGGCCGGCGCGGCTACGCCGCCGTGGGCGGCAAGGGCGGCCAGCGCCGGCGTGTCGCCCTCGGGCTGTGGCGCTACCCGGCCCTGCTGGGCTGCCTGGC
>JBKKCN010000127.1:0-9793 GCA_046712525.1 Candidatus Rokuibacteriota bacterium | reverse complement strand
GGTGACGGTGAAGGCGCCGTTGGTCCGGCCTTCGGTCGCGGTGGCGGTGGTGGCGGCGATGGTGACACGGGTGGCGGACGCGGCCGCTGCCGCGTCGTCGTTCACGATGATCGCCTTCGCGCGCGCGCGCATGAGCGTAGCGTTCATCGGATTGGTGAGCGTTGCGAAGAACGTCTCGTCCGACTCGCTGACGGCATCGCCTCTCACCGCCACCGTGAACACCTGGCGCACCGTGCCGGCCGGGAAGGTAAGCCGCCGCGTGGTGGCGAGGAAGTCGGCAGCGTTGGCGGTGCCGGTGGTGGTCTCGACGTCGACCGTGACGGACTGGGCGCTCGGCGCGGAGAGCGTGGCCGTGAACGTCGCGCTGGTCATGCCCACGTTGCCTTCGGTCGCACGCACGTCGGCGAGGCTGAGGGTGGGCTCGCCGGTGGCAAGCTGCAGCACGAAGAAGGCCGGCAGCGTGGACGACCGTGACTGGTCGTTGCCCCACGAGCTGCCCGCGAAGAGGAGACCGTCCACCTCGTCGAACCACAGCGCGCGCACCTCGATGTCCTCGACGCCCGTATGGCCCGTCACCGTCCGTAGATTCACGCGGGCGACCACGGGGGCGGGCCGGCGGCCGATGTCCCACACCTCCACGGTGCCGGACTCCGTGCCGACGATCAGCCACCGCCCCTGACGGGCGAGGGCGTTGCTGTTGCGGCTTGCGAGGCGCTGGTCGAACGCGATGGTCTCCGGATCGAAGAGCGAGACGCCGAGCCCGCAGCAGCCGGGGCGCATCTGTCCGAGGATCTCGCGGTCGGCGTAGAGGGCCGAGATACCGCGATCGCCCGTGGTGTCGGCCGGGTTCGGGATGGCACTTACCCGCGTACCGGTCAAGCGGTCGAAGACGACGGTGACGTTGGGCTCGAAGCCGTTGAACGAGGTGCCGGTCGCCCACGTGCCCTTGACGATCTCGACTACCCCATCGGAGGGGGCGAGGGAGGACACGTACACGTGGCCGGCGTCGGCGGCCACGTGCGCCTGGCCCACCGCCACGTAAATCCGGTTGTCGACCACGTCGAGACCGACGAGCTGCAGGTCGGAGACGGGGATCGCGCGCACCAGGGTGAGCGGGCTCGTCTTGCGATAGACGTAGAGGATGCCGTCGCGCCCGGCCACGTAGAGATGGGTCGCATCGCCGCGCACGGCCCCGAGCGCCACCTGGAAGTCCCGCTGCTCCACCACCGGAAAGTCGGCCGCCCGGTTCCGCCTCAGGACGTAGAGACGACCGCCGGTGGGGACACCGGAAGTCGAAAGGTAGATATTGCTGGAATCTGCGTACACCGTTTGGGGAAGCACGAGCCCACCCTCGATCCCGGCGCGCGCGCTCACCATGGACAGGCTCACCTGCGCCGCCGCGGCTGGGGCCAGCAGGGAGGGGGCGATCAGCGACAGGGCGCAGAGGGCGAGGCGAATGGGCTGCCGCAAATTCAAAGCAATCATAGTAAGCCACCGGTATACGAAGCACGTCCGGTGCCAGCGAGTGCCGATGAGGTGTGGGAAATCTCGTTCACACTGGTACGAGACCGTAATTACATTCGCTCCCGCCCGCTCTACAGGTGTTTTCCTGTACCATTCCGGCGGTGGAGCACGAGCAGCTTCCGGAACACTTCAACGCCGCCGGCTTCTTCGTCGATCGCCATGTCGTCGGCGCGAGCGCGGCGCGCACTGCCTTGCGCTGTGCGGGCCGCTCGGTTTCGTATGGCGAGGTGGCCGCCGCCGCGAATCGCTGTGGCCACGCGCTGGCCGCCCTCGGGGTGGAAATCGAGGACCGCGTCCTGCTCGTGCTCGACGACACTCCCGCGTTTGCGGCCGCCTTCTGGGGCACCGTCAAGCTCGGGGCCGTGGCCGTTCCCGTCAACACGCTCATGACGCCCCAGGAGTACGAGTTCCTGCTCAACGACAGCCGCGCGAAGGTGGCGGTGGTGGAGACGTCGGTGGCGGCGCGCCTGCTCGCCGTACGTCACCGCTGTCCGTGGCTTCGCGAGATCGTGGTGGCGGGCCGCGCCGTCACGGGCACGCTGGCGCTGGAGGCCCTGCTGGAGGCGGCGACGCCGGCGCTCGAGCCCGCGCGCACCTTCGCGGACGACGTCATGTACTGGGGTTACACCTCCGGCTCCACCGGCAAGCCCAAAGCGGCCGTGCACTCGCACCGCGACTTCATGGCCGCCGCCGAGCTCGTGGGCTCGGGGATCTTCGGCATCGCGCCCGAGGACCGGATCTTCTCCGCCTCCAAGATGTTCTTCGCCTTCGGTCTCGGCAACTCGCTGTACTTCCCGGCGCGTTCGGGTGCGACGGCCATCCTCGTGCCCGAGCGCGTGGACGCGGAGCGGGCCTTCGAGGTGATCACGGCGGAGCGGCCGACGATCTTCTTCACGGTGCCCACGCTCTACGCGCGCATGCTGCAGGTGGAGGACGCCGCCGAGCGCTTCGACCTCTCCTCGCTGCGCTTCTGCGTGTCGTCCGGCGAGGCGTTGCCCCCGGCCATCTTCGACGCGTGGGCGGAGCGCTTCGGCCTCGAGCTGGTCGAGGTGGTAGGCTCCACGGAGGCCCTGCACGACTTCATCGCCCATCGCCCGGGAGCGGCGCGCCGCGGCGTGTGCGGCCGGGTCGTCCCCGGCTTCGAGACGCGGCTCGTCGACGACGCGGACGTGCCGGTGTCGCCGGGGACCGTGGGCCACCTGCTCGTGAAGGGCCCCACCACGTCGCTCTATTACTGGAACCGGATCGAGCGTACTCGCGCCACCATGCAGGGCGCGTGGCTGCGCACGGGCGACATGTTCTGCGAGGACGCCGACGGTTTCTTCGTCTTCGCGGGTCGCTCCGACGACATGCTCAAGGTGGGCGGCATGTGGGTGTCGCCGGCGGAGATCGAAGCCCAGCTGGTCGCGCACCCTGCCGTGCTCGAGGCCGGGGTGGTGGCCGCCCAGGACGTCGATGGGCTCACGAAGGCGCGCGCGTTCGTGGTGCTGAACGCGGGATGGAAGGCATCGGAAGACCTCGCCGCCACCCTCATCGAGTTCGTGCGCAAGCGCGGGGCCGGGTACAAGGCCCCCGCCGCCGTGGACTTCGTCGACGACTTGCCGAAGACGGCCACCGGCAAGGTGCAGCGCTTCCGCCTGCGCGCGGCGGAGCCTGCGTGAGGGTCGTGATCGATCGCGTGTCGAAACGCTACGGTGATCTGCAGGCGCTGGCGGACCTCGAGGTGGCGGTGGAGTCCGAGGAGTTCGTGGCGATCCTCGGACCCTCCGGCTGCGGCAAGTCCACGCTCCTCAACATGATCGCGGGCCTCCTCACGCCGACGGCGGGCGCGATCTACCTCGAGGGCGCGCTGCCGGCGGGGCGGACGCCCAGCGCGATGGTCTTTCAGGAGTTCGCGCTCTTTCCCTGGCGTACCGTGCAAGCCAACGTCGAGTTCGGTCTCGAGGAGGCGGGCCTGCCCGCCGCCGCGCGTCACCGTCGCGCGCGCCAGTACATCGAGCTCACCGGGCTTGCGGGCTTCGAGGCCCGTTACCCGCACCAGCTCTCCGGCGGCATGCGGCAGCGCGTGGGCATCGCGCGCGCGCTCGCGGTCGATCCCGCCGTGCTGCTGATGGACGAGCCCTTTTCCGCGCTCGACGCGCAGACCCGCCAGCTCATGCAGGAAGAGCTGCTCGCCATCTGGGAGCGCACGCGGCAGACGATCGTCTACGTCACCCACAACATCTCCGAGGCCGTGTACATGGCGGACCGGGTCATCGTCCTCTCGCGCCGGCCGGGCCGGATGCTCGCCGACATCGCGGTCGAGCTCGAGCGCCCGCGAGTGGAATCGATGATGGGCGAGCCCGCCTTCGTGCACGCGGTCGAGCGCATCTGGTCGCTCATCAAGGGTCAGGCGCAGGAGGCGCTGCGTGAGTAGCCGCATCGCCGTCGAGAACCGGGCCGCCTTCCTCGCGCGCCCGGACCACCGGTGGCTGCGCTCGGCGTCGCTGGTGGCCATGGTCGCCGTGTGGGAGGGCTTCGCGCGGCTGGGCTGGGTGCCGGTGCTCTTTCTGCCCTCGCCCGTGGGCGTGCTGCAGGAAGGCGCGGACATGATCCGCTCCGGCGAGCTCTTCGTCCACGTGGGCGCCAGCCTGCAGCGCCTGCTGCTCGGGTTCTTGCTCGGTGGCGCCCTCGGCGTGATGGTGGGCGTGACCGTGGGCTTCTTCGCGGCGGCGGAGGCGGTGGGCACGCCCATCATCGCCGCCACCTTTCCCATCCCGAAGATCGCGCTGCTGCCTCTGCTCATCCTGTGGCTGGGCCTCGGCGAGCCGTCCAAGATCGCGGTGATCGCCCTCGGCGTGTTCTTTCCGATGGCGATCAACACCTTTGCCGGGGTGCGCCAGGCGGACCCGCTGCTCGTGCGCGCCGCCGTTGCCTTCGGCGCCCGCCGCTGGTCCGTGATCCGAAAAGTCATCCTGCCCTCGGCGTTGCCGATGATCTTTGCCGGGCTGCGCCTGGGCGCGGGCACCGCGCTCCTGCTCCTGGTCGCCGCCGAGATGATCGCGGTGGAGTCCGGCATCGGCTTTCTCGTGCTCAACGCGGGCAATCTCATGCAGACCACGAAGCTGATGGTCGGCATCGTCGTCCTCTCCCTGCTCGGGGTCCTGTCGCACTGGGGCCTCGGCCGTCTCGAACGCGCCACCATTCCATGGAGGACCGGGTGATCTCACACGTCGTGGCCGCTCTTCTCGTACTCACCGTCGCGCTCGCGGGCGCAGTGGACGCCGCCGCTCAGGACAGGCCCAAGATCGGCGTGCTCAAGCTGACCTCGTCGGCGCCCATCTTCATCGGCGTCGAAAAAGGCTTCTTCAAGGAGTTCGGCGTCGACCCCGAGCTCGTGTTCTTCCAGGCGGCGGCGCCCATCGCCACCGCCCTTGCCACCGGCCAGGTAGACGTGGGCGCCACGGGGCTCACCGCCGCCCTCTTCAACATCGTGCTCGGGGGCGAAAAGCTGTGGATCGTGGCCGACAAGGGGCGGGAGTGGCCCGGCTACCCGCTCACGGCCATCGTCGTGCAGAAGGAGCTCTACGACGGCGGACTCCGCAGCCTCGCCGACCTCAAAGGCAAACGCATCGGCATCACCCAGCTCGGCTCCACGTTCCACTACCACCTCGGCAACGTCCTCGAGAAGGAGGGCATGACGCTGGCGGACGTCAAGATCGTGCCCCTGCAGGCGATGGGGGCGGCGCTGGAAGCGCTGAAGGGCAAGCAGGTGGAGGCCATCATCCTTCCGCAGCCGTTCCCCGGGACGGCGGAGGCGCAGGGCTTCGGCAAGATCCTGGCGTGGGGCGGAGATCTTTTCCCGTGGCAGATCGCCACCGTCTTCTACTCGAACAAGTTCGCGGGCGACTCGCAGCGCGCGACGAATTTCATGAAGGGCTACGTCAAGGCCGCGCGCTACTACCATGACGCCGTGCTGCAGAAGGAGGAGGGCCGCATCAAGCCGGGGACGAATTACGAGGAGGTGGTGGCCATCACCGCCAAGTACACGGGCGGCACTCCGCAAGTCATTCGCCTCGGGTTCCCCTACCAGGATCGCAACGGGCGCCTGCTCGTGGAGGACGTGGGCAAGCAGATGACGTGGTGGCAGAAGCACGGCTTCATCAAGTCCGTCATTCCCCTCAAGGACATCGTGGATACTCGCTTCCTCGAGGCGGCCATCCAGGCGGTGAAGGAGTGAGGATCGCCAAGCTCCTCGTCGCCAACCGTGGCGAGATCGCGGTGCGCGTCATCCGCGCCTGCCGCGAGCAGGGGATTGCGACCGTGGCGGTCTTTTCGGAGGCAGATCGGGAGGCGCTGCACGTGCAGATGGCCGACGAGGCGTACGCCATCGGCCCCGCGCCGGCCGTCGACAGCTATCTCGTCATCGAGCGCATCATCGAGGTGGCGCGCGCGTGCGGTGCCGACGCCATCCACCCCGGCTACGGCTTTCTTTCCGAGAACGCCCGCTTCGCCGAGGCGTGCGCGCAGGCGGGGCTGACTTTCGTGGGCCCGCCCGCCGCCGCCATGCGCGCTCTCGGCAGCAAGACGGCGGCCCGGAAGCTTGCGCGCGAGATGGGCGTGCCCATGGTGCCGGGCACCATCGACGCGCTCACCGGTAACGAGGCGGCCGTGCGGACCGCCCGCGAGATCGGCTATCCGGTGATGCTCAAGGCCGCCATGGGCGGCGGGGGCAAGGGCATGCGGCTGGTGCGGCAGGAGTCGGAGATGGCGGAGGCCCTGCGCTCGGCGCGCGCGGAGGCGGGCGCCGCCTTCGGCGATGCCGCCGTCTATCTGGAGCGCGCGGTGGCGGAGCCGCGCCACATCGAGGTCCAGGTGCTCGCCGACGCGCACGGCACCGTCGTCCATCTCGGCGAGCGCGAATGCTCGATCCAGCGCCGCCACCAGAAGCTGATCGAGGAGTGCCCGTCGCCCTTCGTGGACGCGGCCATGCGTCAGCGAATGGGCGAGGCGGCCTGCCGCGTGGCGAAGGCGGCCGGCTACGTGAACGCGGGCACGGTGGAGTTCCTCGTGGACGCCGACCGCAACTTCTATTTCCTCGAGGTGAACACGCGACTGCAGGTGGAGCACCCGGTGACGGAGATGGTGACGGGCATCGACCTCGTGCGCGAGCAGCTGCGCATCGCGGCCGGCGAGCCGCTCGGGTACGGCCAGACGGACATCACGTGGCGGGGGGCGGCCATCGAATGCCGTATCAACGCCGAGGATCCGTTCGCGGGGTGGATGCCGTCGCCGGGGACGATTACCGGGCTACGCGCAGCCACGGGGCCGTGGGTGCGTGATGACTCCGGCGTCTACGAGGGGTACACGGTGCCGCGCTTCTACGACACGCTGCTCGCCAAGCTCATCGTGTGGGACGTCGACCGCCCCGCGGCCATCGCGCGCATGCGGCGCGCCCTCGCGGAGTACAAGGTGGTGGGCGTGCGCACCACCATCCCGGTGCTGGAGCGCATCGTGGCCCACCCCGACTTTCGCGCCGGACGCCTGTCCACCGCCTTTCTCGAGCGCGTGCTGCCCGAGATCCGCCCCAACGAGGCCCGCTTCGAGTCCGTCGCCATCATCGCCGCCGTCCTCGCCGAGTACGAGCGCGGCCGCCGCGCCACCGTCCCCGCGCCATCCCACCACGGCGCGTCCGACGCCTGGCGCCGCGGCCCCCGCACGGGGTGGTCGCGATGAATCGCGCCCCATTGGGACCCTGTCACTCTCGGTGCGAACCGTGCACCCAACCTCCGGTACAGAAGTCGTGAAATACGTCGCCACCGTGGGCGGGCAGGAGCGTGTCGTCGAGGTCGCCGCGGGCGCGGACGGCCGCTACCGGCTGGTGATCGGCGATCGCGAGTGGGACGTGGATGCCCGGCTCACGGCGCAGGGGATCTACTCGCTGCTCATCGACAACGTCTCCTACGTCGCCGATGTGGTGGATGCGGACGGCGCCTGCTTCGTGGAGGTCGGGGGCGAGACGTACGCCATCACCGTGGAGGAGCAGACTCGCCACATCATCCGCACCAAGGGCGGGGCGGCGCCGGGCGGCAGCGGACAGACCCTGAAAGCGCCGCTTCCGGGTAAGATCAGCCGCGTGGCCGTCCGCGCCGGCGACGCCGTCCAGGCGGGCGACACGCTGCTCGTGATCGAGGCCATGAAGATGGAGAACGAGTTCCGGGCGGGCGCGGCGGGCACGGTGGCCGAGGTTCGCGTGCAGCCGGGACAAGCGGTGAACGCAGGCGACGTCTTGATCGTTATGGGGTAGTGGGCACGATGGCGGAGCCGGCAATCCAGCTCAAGGACGTGGACAAGCACTTCGGCAAGCTGCACGTGCTGAAGCGCATCACGCTGTCCGTCGCCGCCGGCGAGGTGGTGGTGGTGTGCGGCCCCTCGGGCTCGGGCAAATCGACGTTGATCCGGTGCGTGAACGGCCTCGAGCGCGTGCAGGGCGGCGAGATCGTGGTGCTGGGGGATCCCATCACCGGGCGGCGGGTGAACCTGCCCAAGCTCCGCACGCGCGTGGGCATGGTCTTTCAGTCCTTCAACCTGTTCCCCCACATGACGGCGCTCGACAACATCATGCTGGCGCCCATGAAGGTGCGCGGGCTCTCGCGCGCCGACGCGGAGAAGGCCGCGCACGTGCTGCTGCAGCGGGTCGGGCTCGAGGCCAAGGCGGGCCACTACCCGGCCAACCTCTCGGGGGGCCAGCAGCAGCGAGTGGCCATTGCGCGCGCGCTCGCCATGCAGCCGAAGATCATGCTGTTCGACGAGCCCACGTCCGCCCTCGACCCCGAGATGATCAACGAGGTGCTGGAGGTCATGACTGATCTGGCCAAAGACGGCATGACCATGATGTGCGTCACCCACGAGATGGGCTTCGCCCGGCGCGTCGCGCACCGGGTGGTCTTCATGGACGAGGGGCAGGTGGTGGAGGAGGGAACGCCGGACGGCTTCTTCTCGACCCCGAAGTCCGACCGCGGCAAGCAATTCCTGTCCAAGATCCTGAGCCACTAACCAAAGGAGATCTTCATGAGACGGATGCTCACCCTCACCCTCGCCCTCGTCATCGCCCTCGCGGCGGCGACACCGGCACTCGCACAGGACACGCTCGAAAAGATCAGCAAGAGCGGCGTGCTCGTCATCGGCACCCGCACCGGCTCGCCGCCCTTCGCCTACGTCAACAGCAAGAACGAGTGGGTGGGCTTCACCATCGACCTCGTGGAGATGCTCGTGAAGCCGTCCGTCGAGAAGGCGGTGGGCAAGTCCATCAAGGTGGAGAAGAAGGAGTCGACGCCGCCCACCCGCATTCCGCTCCTCACCAGCAACGCCGTCGACCTCATCGCGGGCACCATGACCGACACGCCGCAGCGCCGCGAGTCGGTCGACTTCAGCCTGACCTTCTTCTACACGGGCGCGCAGTTCCTCGTGAAGAAGGGCAGTCCCATCAAGTCCATCAACGACATCGCGGGCAAGCGCATCGCGGCCCAGCAGGGCTCCACGAACGCCAAGATCATCCGCGAGAAGATGCCGCAGGCCCAGCTGCGCGAGTTCCCTGACCAGCCCGCCGCCTTCCAGGCCCTCATCCAGGGCCAGGTGGACGCGTACACCAACGACGGCATCCAGCTCGCCGGCCTCAAGGCGAAAGCGCCCAACGGCAACGACTACGAGATCGTGGGCGACTTCTACTCGGAGGAGCCCTACGGCATGGCCATGCGCAAGGGCGACGCCAAGTTCAAGGCGGCCGTGGATGCCGGCCTCAAGCAGGGCTTCGAGTCGGGCAAGTACTTCGAGATCTACGACAAGTGGTTCGGCCCCAAGGGCGAGGTGCCGTACCCGATGACGCCGCAGGTGAAGGCCTACCTCATGAAGCAGATCGGCAAGTAGCCTGAACTACACGTTCAACTGGAGTGTGCTCTGGAGCGGCCAGTCTGGTAGCTGGCTGCTCCAGGGCCTCATCACCACGCTCGAGATCTCCGCGCTGGCGTGGCTGCTCGCGGTGGCACTGGGTATCCTCTCCGGCGCCCTGCGCACGGAGCGGATCTTCCCCCTCCGCGCGCTCGCCGTCTTCTACGTCGAGTTCTTCCGCAACGTGCCGCTGCTGGTATGGATGTTCTTCTGGTATTTCGGCGTGCCCGGGCTGCTACCGCGCGCCGTGCAGAACTGGCTCTTCGGCCACAGCCTGGAGTTCTGGGCGGCCACGGTCGCGCTCGGCGTCTATCACGGCGCCCGCATGTCGGAGGTCATCCGC
>JBKKCN010000126.1:0-8362 GCA_046712525.1 Candidatus Rokuibacteriota bacterium | reverse complement strand
GCAGACATGCGCGGTGGCGTTCACGCTGCGCACACGCGCGGCCACTCTCACGCCCAGCCGCAGCGCGGTGTGCATGGGCACCGAGATGGCGACCAGCCGCGCCCGCGCCACCTTCGCGGCGTCGAAGGCCTCCACGGAAAGGTCCATCGTCGCGGGGACATAGCCCGCCTGCTGCAGGAAGGCGGCGGGCGAGGCGACGGCGAGGGGCTGGTGGCCCATCTCGTAACAGGCGATGAGGAGGACGCCGCCCGCCTCTTTCATTCCGTCCAGTCTACCCCTGTGCTATTTTGATAGGCAGGCTCTGAACGTCCGAGGAGGACTCCCGCATGCCGGTAAAGATCACCGTTCGACCAAATGGGCCGTATCTCGTCGAAGGCGATGTCGAAATATATGATCCCGCCGGCAACAAGGTGGACACGAGCAACCGACCGAAGATCGCGCTGTGCCGTTGCGGAGCCTCCGTGACGAAGCCGTTCTGTGACGGCGCGCACAGCAAGATCGGATTTCAGGCCGCGGAGGCCGCCGTCGCGCAGGAAAAGAAGTAAGTTCGTCTTTCCCGTCCCGCTCCTAGCAGCACACCCGCACTCGAGATTGGGGATCCCTTGTACATAAACTACTGGCTTGTACCGCTGGTGGCCGTGGCGCTCAGCCAGGTAGCCGTCATTGCGACGTCGATCTACCTGCACCGTGGGCTTGCCCACCGTTCGCTGACGATCCATCCCGTGCTGGACGTGTTCTTCCGGACGATCCTCTGGATCACCACCGGTCAGAAGCGTCAGCAGTGGGTGGCCGTCCATCGCAAGCACCACACGTTCACCGACAAGGTGGGCGACCCGCACAGCCCGCGCGTGCTCGGCTTCTGGAAGGTGCAGCTCGGCAATGTCTACTACTACGCGCGCGAGGCGAGCAATCCGGAGACGATCGAGAAGTTCGCCCCCGATCTTCCCGAGGACCGACTCGACCGCGCGCTCTTCTCCTGGGGCTGGCTCGGGGTCGGAATCGGCGTGGCTGCCCTCGTGGCGGCCCTCGGTTTCTGGCCGGGCATCATCGCGGGCATCGTGCACGCGGTGATCTACGTGTTCGTGCTCGCGCCGCTCATCAACGGGCTGGGCCACTGGCACGGCGGGCAGAACTTCGACAACACGGCCTATAACTGGCGGACCATCTCCTGGTTCACGGGCGGGGAGGCGCTGCACAACAACCACCACGCGTATCCGCGCGCGCCGAAGTTCAGCGTACGTCGCCTGGAGTTCGACCCTTCGTGGCCGGTGATTCGCGCTCTCGTCGCCGTCCGCCTCGTGGCGGTCATCGGCGCCGTGGTGCGGCTGCCCTAGACGGCAAAGAAGAGGGGACGCGCCGCGCGCGCAGGCGCGGCGGAGTTCAGCGGTTCGGCTCGGCCTCGGAATCCACGTCGGTGAGAAGTACCCAGTCGTCGATGCCGTCACCCTGGGGCTTGGAATTGGCGGGAGTGCTCACGGTGCGGCTGCGGCTCGGTGAGAACCACTCCCACACGCCCGCCTGGGCGCCTGTGTCCTGGGCCTCCCCCATCTCCGGGCCTACGGCGCCCGACTCGGTACGCTCGGTCTTGCGCGCGCGCTTGGCGTCCTGCTTGGCTTTCTGGACATCGGCTTTGCGCCGACGCTCGAACCCGTAAAACCCTCGGCGGGCCACTACACGCGTACCTCAGGAATAAGGGTGAGCCTCATCGTCTGCGCCATCATAGCCAAATCCAACTGCCGGCGGTAGGCGTGAAAAAAAGGAGGCGAGACGGCTCACGCCGCGCCCGCCTCGTCGAAGGGTACGCCGCAGGGCGACTACCAGCGTCCGCCGCCTCCGCCTCCGCCGCTGCGCCCACCCCCACCACCACCGCCACCACCGCTCCGGCGAGGACCGCCGAACCCTCCGCGGCCGCCGCCTCCGCCACCGCCACCCGAGCCAGGCTCTTTGGCCTTCTCGACTTGCAGACGGCGGCCATCGACTTCCTGCCCGTTGAACTTGTTGATGGCCTGATCAGCCTCTTCTGGTGTGGCCATCTCGACGAACCCGAAACCGCGCGAGCGGCCCGTGTCCCTGTCGGTGACCACGACCGCGGATTCGACCTGTCCGCACTCGGCGAAGACTTCGCGCAGACGATCGTTCGAGGTGGAAAATGCGAGACCGCCGACGAATAGCTTCTGCGCCATGATGGCGCCTCCTTGGTGACCCTCTTCCGCAAGAACTCCAGCACGTCACTGAAACGCGGAAGCCCTGCGGTGACGCGGTCTGATGGATGATGTGGGCCCACGATGAACCGCATCGACCAGACGAGATCGAGTGTACATGACGCTTTTCGACGACGCTACCGAACGGCCGTCGGCGCGGCGTGGATCGGCGTGACGCACCATCGCCTGCGTCCATGCGGGCGCGCGCAGAGCGGGACGTTATGTAGGACCGACAATCGGTCCGCTGGCACCCGGATTGCTTCAGTCATCGCGGAAAGGAGACTGCGATGAAAACGGTTGCCGGCATCTTCCTGTCGAGTGGCGACGCGCAGCGCGCCGTCGTCACTCTCGAGTCGATCGGAGTCTCACGCGGTGACATTACGGTGCTCGCGCCGGGAGCGTCGCAGGGGCAGGTGGACGCCGTGCCCACGGACGAAGGCGAGCAGCCGGGAATGGGCAAGGCGCTCGGCGCCGTCGTGGGTGGAGCGGTGGGCGCCGCCACCGGCGTGCCCATCGGCGCCGCTCTCGTGAGTCTCATGGTGCCGGGCATCGGTCCCGTCATCGCCTCCGGCATTCTCGGTGCCGCCCTCCTGGGCGCCGGAGGCGCCGCCATCGGTGGCGCGCTCGAGGGCAACCTGAGTGAGGGGCTGCCCAAGGACGAGATCTTTGTCTACGAGGACGCATTGCGCCACGGGCGCACCGTTCTCATCGCCCTCGTGCACGACCCCGGGCTGGCGGACGAAGCCCGCGTGGCGTTGCTCGCGGCCGGCGCCTCCAGCGTCGACGCCGCGCGCGAGCAGTGGTGGATCGGTCTCAGTGACGTGGACAAGGCTGGTTACACCCCCGATGAGGAAGAGACCTATCGCCGCGGCTTCGAAGCCGCCCTGCACCGCGACATGCGCGGTCGCTCCTTCGAGGACGCGCGCGACGTGCTCGCGCGGCGCCACCCCGCCGCCGTGCGAAGCGGCGCCTTCCGTCGCGGCTACGAGGGTGGCCAGGCGTACCACCGTCGCTTCGCAGAGCCGCCCGCAGCACGGCCGGATCTGAAGAAAACCGCCTGACGGCTTGGGGGACCTTCGAGGCCCCCCATCCAACTACGCCTCGCTGTCGCCGTAAGGGCCGTCACTGCGCTCGCCGGGGGCCGTCTCCTCTTTGTCGAGGGGGCGCCCCTTGCTGTCGCGGCCCTTGCGCGCGGCACGGCGCTCCTCGTCCGCTTCGTTGATCCGGTCTTCCGACTTCCGCTCGGCCATCACGCTGACCTCCGTTGAAGCTACTCGGAAAGTGCAACGAAGCTGCCACCGTGCGACCATATGCGGGCCCGATGACAGCGACCCTTCCCGCCGCGCGCGCCCGTCATCCGTCCCCGATGCGCGTCGCGATCTGACCGACATCCCTTCCGGGGGCCCCCAGCGGCTTCTCGTGCTCCTGTGCGTGACCATGTGCGTGAGCACGGTGAGCATCGGTGCCTTTCCCGCGCTCCTGCCCGAGGTCGCGGCTGGGCGCGGCCTTGCCGACTGGCAACTGGGCGCGGTGGCGGGCGCGTTCGGCTTCGCGCGCATGGTCGCCGACGTCCCCGTCGGCCTCTTCATCACGCGCCACGCGCGCCACGCGCTCCTCCTCGCTCCCTTCCTCCTGGTGGCGGGGATCGCCTTCGCGGTGACGTCGACGTCCTTCGGGGCGCTGCTGCTCGGACGCGCGCTGATGGGTGCCGGTCACACACTCGGGATGCTGGCCGGGCTCACCGCCATCCTGCGCTACCGCGCGGGCCGCGGCCTGGCGTCGTCGCTGAACGCATTCGAGTTCTCCGCGATGATCGGCATCCTCGGCGGGGTCGGCTTCCTCACGCTGCTTCCGCGCGGCCTGTCGTGGGAAGCCGCGCTTCTCGTCACGTGCGCGCCTCTACTCCTCGCCTTCGTGACGGCACCGCTCGCCGCCGCCGCCCTGCCGCGCAGCGATGCGCCGGCCACCGCGCCCGCTCCTTTACCCGCGCGCGCGGCGTCGACGGGCGGTACGGCGCCGTCCGCCAGCACGGGATGGGCGTGGATGGCCGCGCTGGCGTTCGCCGCCGGCGGCACGGTGGCGCTGGCGTACTCGACGGTCGAGCAGTTCGTGATCCCGCTGCGGGGCAGCCGCGAGTTCGCGCTCGACCGCGCCGGCATCGCGCGCACGCTGATGATCGCGCAGGCGACCGATCTCGTCGCCCTCCTCCCGGTAGGCGCCCTCGCCGACCGGCGCGGGACGGGGCGCGTGCTCGGCGTGATCTTATTGGTCTTCGCCGCCGCCATGGCGCTCATCGGGTTCGGCACCACGTTGCCGATGGTGCAGGCGGGGTGCGTGCTCTTCGGCCTGAGCATGGCGGGCTGGATGCTGCCGCTCGGCGTCCTGAGAGCGGTGACGCCGTCGCCGCGCGTGGCGTGGCGCCTGTCGCTCTACCGCGTCGTCGTCGACGGCGGCATGTTCGTCGGCCCCTTCCTCAGCGGCGTGCTTGCCACGCGCTACCCGCGACTGTTGCCCGCCGTCCTCGCCTGCGCACTCGCCGCGCTCGGCGTCGCTCTCACGCTCACCGCGCGTCCGGCGTCGGCGCTGACGGCGCTCACACCACGCCCAGACGCTCCTTGACCGCGCGCACGCGGTCTCGTGACACCACGAGATCGGTGCGCCGCTCGTCCTTGAGACGCAGCAGGAGCCGGCCTCCGATGTCGGAGTGCAGCTCGCCGATCCAGCGCACGTTCACGAGGGTCGCACGATGGATGCGCAGGAATCGCGCGGGATCGAGCTTGCGCTCGAGGTCGGCGAGCGTCACGTCGAGCAGATGCTCCCTCGCCGCCGTGGCCGCGTACGTACCCCGATCGCGCGCGAAGACGTGCGTGACCTCGTCGACCGCCACCAGCTGCACGCGATCACCGACGCGGGAGGCGAGGTGGTCGAGGAACGGGGAGGCGCGCAGCTGCCGGGCGAGCTGCTCGAGCGTCTGACGCCAGTCGCCGTCCTCCGGCTCGTCGCGCCGGCTCACCACGCGATCCAGTGTGCGATCGAGGCGTGCCCGCTCCACGGGCTTGAGCAGATAATCGACGGCGTTGAGCTCGAACGCCTGCACCGCATGCTGGTCGTAGGCGGTGATGAAGACCACGAGCGGGCCCCTCGGCAGCCGCTCCACGACCTCGAAGCCACTCAGCCCCGGCATGTGGATGTCGAGAAAGATCACGTCCACCGATTCCGCCGAGAGCTGGGCGATGCCGCGTTCGGGATCGGTGGCGCGCCCGACGATCTCGACGCGGCCGGTGGCCTCGAGCATTCGCGCCAGTCGCTTGAGCGCGAGCGGCTCGTCGTCGATGAGGAATGCGCGCAGGGGTTTTGGCGTCGTCACCGTCCGTAGCTGCCTGTTCGTGGCAGGGTCACGGTGACGAGCGTGCCGCCTGCGTGACGCTCGATGGCGAGACGGGCGGAGGCGCCGAAGCGCGCCGCCAGCCGCGCCTGGAGATTCTCGAGCCCGTGCCCGGGTCGGATATCGGCGGCGGTGAAGCCGGGTCCGTCGTCCCACACCGTAAGGACGACGGACTCAGCCGCCGGCGACGCCTCCACCCGAATCTGTCCGCCGTGTGGCCGCGGCGCGATCGCGTGCTTGATGCTGTTCTCGACGAGCGTCTGCACCGCCAGCGGTGGGATGGCGCACGCCTCCACGGCGGGGTCCACCTTCACGGCGTAGGAGAGGCGCTCACCGAGCCGCGTGTGCTCGATCTCGAGGTAGTCGACGACGATCTTGATCTCCTGGCCGAGGGGGATCACGCCCTCGTGCGTGGCGTCGAGCGCGAAGCGCAGGAGGGCGGCCAGCCGCTCCACCGTGCGCTCGGCGCGATCGGGATCGTCGTGAATGAGCGCGGAGATTGCGTTGAGTGTGTTGAAGAGGAAGTGCGGATGCAGCCGCGACTCCAGCGTGGCGAGGCGAGCCTCCAGGGCCATGGTGAGGGCCCGCTCGTGCTCGAGCTCCCTGGTGCGGAGCTCGAGGGTCATGGCGTCCAGCCGCGCGCGCTGGACTTCGTACAGGATCATGCCCACGCCGATCGTCGCCACCATGAGCGCGTTGATCCAGAGATCCGCGCTCAGGCACGTGCCCACCGTACGGTGGGTGTCCACGAGGCTGAGGAGCGCGCACGCGATGACGGTACCCACTGCCGCCAGGGCCAGCAACGCTGGAACGAGCACGCTCCACCGGGCGAGAAAGCTCGCGCCCCACAGGCGGCGCATGACCCACGGCAGCACGGCGCCCGTGAGACCGCCCATGACCAGGGAGTGCACGAGCGCGTGCTGGAACGTCGTGAGTACCGGCGCTGATCCCGCCAGCGCGAACGCCGCCGTGACCGCGACCGCGGCCGCCAGTGTGACGCCACCGATTCGGAACCAGTAGGGGCGGCACAGCCGGCGCACCGCGGGCGGCGGGTTCACGGCGTCATCCTACCAAGCGGCAATGTTCGCGCGCGGCTGCCCGCGGCTACCTCTGGTGCGGGCCGGGATCGGTGGCATCACGGCTCACCAGCACGCGGCGCAGGGCGCCGCCCAGCAGCAACGCCGTTCCCACGACGGCGGTCGTCCATTGCCCGGGAATCTCGTAGGTGGCCATGAGGCCGAGGCCGACACCGATGAGGGTGACGATCAGGCCCGCGCACTGGAGCCGGGCGCCGGACAAGCGACGCCGCATCATCTCAGCACCTCCCGAAAGCATTGACGAAGCCCGATCGGTCGTGTTGATGGAATCGATCATGTCATCCTCCTTCGCGACGTGGTCGCGCGATAGGCCGGGCGCCGCCGTGCGGCGGTCGTCTCGGCTGAGACCACGATGCGTCCGAATGGCCGCGCGGCCGATGGTAATCGGACGAAAGGCCCGAAAGGCGGGATGAAAGGCAGCCGGGCGCCGCCGAAGCGCTACTGGGCGATGGCGGTGAGGATCACGGAGGTGATGCTGCTGCCGTCGCGGACGCCGATGCCGAGGATCTCGCGCGTGATGGCGTGCGTCTGCGTGGTGGAGCCGCCGATGACGAGGGGCTGTCCGCTGGCGACGATCACCTCGGTGGCGGCCTCCGTGAACTCGATGGTGCCCGAGCCGTCGGCGGACAGCCAGCTGATGCTCGGGGTGAGGCGCACGCGTACCTGATTTCCCGGTAAAAGATTCGCGCGCACCTTCAGCGATGTCCCCACCTCCCTGAACACGACGCCGTGCACCGCGTGGCCCGCGCCCGTGGCGTAGTCCCGGTAGATGGCCACCTGCGGGTACGGCACCTGGGTGGCGACCGTGAGCGTGGACTCGCCGCCGTCCTGCACGAGCGTGAAGATCCCGGTGGACTGCCTCGTGCGCGTCTCCGTGCTGCCGGCGCCGATGCGGCCCCGCGGTCGCACGGAGCCGCGCTCGGTGATGATCACCCCGCCGCGCCCCTGCGCGCCTTCATCGCTCTGCACACCCGTATGCTGGAACTGGACGTGTACGCGCACCATCCGCGTTGATTGGGCCCCGCCCGGCAGGGGCAGCGCGGTCACGCCCACCAGCGTGAGGACGAGCAGGAGTCGGGTCGCCGGCATCATCAGGGGTCCTCCATGAAATATTTCTCAGTGGTCTGGGACACTGACACGGATCTTGCAGCTTGTGGAGGAGGAACTCAATGCACGGAGCCGTCGCCGGCCGTTCGCTCGTCTACGCCCTCGCCTGCGTCGTGGCCGTCGGCGCCCTCGTCGCCGGCTGCGCGCCCCCGGCGCCGCACGTGGTCCTGCCCGAGCAGACGCTCGCTGAGCCCGCGTTAGCGGCCCCGGGGGAAGCGCACACGGGCGCGGCCGTGGTGGCTGGCAACACCGTGGATGTGCTGCTGAACGGCGCCGAATTCTTCCCGGCCATGCTCAAGGAGATTCGCGGCGCGCGCGAGACGATCAACTATGCCCAGTACTCGTGGGCAGACGGCCCCGTGTCGCGCGACATCTCCGAGGCGCTCGCGGAGCGCTGTCGTGCCGGGGTGGCCGTCAACCTGCTGCTGGATGCCGTGGGCACCTCGGCCATGCCGACGGAATACATCGACCTCATGCGGCACGCGGGCTGCCGCGTGGAGCACTTCCGGCCCGTCAGCCGAGCCGCGCTGTACCGCTTCAACTACCGCAACCACCGCCGCGTGCTCGTGGTG
>JBKKCN010000125.1:0-4998 GCA_046712525.1 Candidatus Rokuibacteriota bacterium | reverse complement strand
TACTTCGGCGGCAGCGCGAGATTGGCGAAGACCCGCGCCGTGAGCAGGCCCACGCCGCCGTACCACATCGCGGTGCGCCGCAGGTAGGTGTCCATGGCTAGGGAGTCGCGAAGCTGTTCACGAAGGACTGGAAGGCGGGGCGCCGCGTCTCGAACACCTCGGGCGGCGCCACGAAGAGCAGATCATAAACGCACCGGTCGTCCTTCACGACGTAGCTCTCCACACGCACGCGCTCCTCACTCTGCCGCATTCGCGCGTCCACCACCGTGTGCGCGGCCGTGCGCCCGTTCACCTGCGCGGGGCCCTCGTCCACCACGGTGCGGTCGCGCAGCCCCAGGAGGACGTGACGCGTGAGGATATCGAAGGGGCGCCGCGCCGACCCGCCTTCGCAGGCGGCGTGGGCGAGCATGGCCGCGCGTCCGTCGCGGTGCCGCAGCTGCAGGTCGACTTTCTCCCCTCGTGCATCCTCCGTCATCACATCCCACTCCGGCCCCGGCAGCGTCACGCGATAGCCGCTCGGCGCGCGAAAGACCCCGCCCTCGATCCGCGTGCCCGTCGCGCAGGCGGCGAAGCCGACGGCGGCCACGAGGGCGACGGCGGCGCCGCCCGCACGCGCGCGCACCGGTTAACCGGCGGGAGCCGAGCGCTCTGTATGGCGGCGCGCGAGCTCGTCGAGCACCTCGGCAAGCGTGATCGACCGCTTCCCGAGCAGCACCATCGTGTGAAACCACAGGTCCGCCACTTCCTCCACCACGCGCCGGTCGCCCTCGCCGCCGAGGGCCGCCGTGACGACCTCCGTCGCTTCCTCGCCGATCTTGCGGCAGATGGCGGCCTCGCCCTTGGCGAGCAGGCCCGTCACGTAGGAGCCGGTGGCGGGCGCGCTCTTGCGGGCGACCACGATGCGCTCCAGCCGCTCCAGCATGTTCGCGGCCGCGCCCGGCCCCTTCAAGGTCGTGAAGAAGCACGTACGCGCGCCCGTGTGGCAGGCCACGCCTTCCTGGTGGACCTGCACGAGCAGCACGTCGCCGTCGCAGTCCGGGTAGATCCCCTCCACGTGCTGGATGTGGCCGGACGTCTCGCCCTTCTGCCACAGCGCCTGCCGCGAGCGCGACCAGAAGTGCGTGAGACCGGTGGCGATCGTCTTGTCCAGCGACTCGCGGCTCATCCACGCCACCATCAGGACCTCGCCCGTGGACGCTTCCTGCACGACGGCGGGGAGAAGGCCGCGCTCGTCGAACTTCAGCTCCGGCGGCGCCGTCACGTGCGCACCTCGACCCCGCGCCCGCGCAGGTACGCCTTGGCTTCCGCGATGGTGTGGATACCGAAGTGGAAGAGCGACGCCGCCAGCGCCGCGTCCGCCCCGCCCTCGACGAGCGCCTCGTAGAAGTGCTCGAGGGAGCCCGCGCCGCCGGACGCGATCACGGGCACGCTCACCGCGCTCCCGATCGCGCGCGTCAGCTCGAGATCGTAGCCGTCCTTGGTTCCGTCACGGTCCATGCTCGTCAGCAAGATCTCGCCGGCACCGAGCGTGGTCGCCTCGCGTGCCCACGTCACCGCGTCGCGCCCCGTGGCCCGGCGCCCGCCGTGAGTGTAGACGCCCCAGCGGCCTTCGCCTTCGCGGCGCGCGTCGATCGCGACCACGATGCACTGGCTGCCGAAGCGCTCCGCCGCCTCGCGGATGACCTCCGGCCGCGCCAGCGCCGCCGTGTTGAGCGAGACCTTGTCCGCTCCCGCGCGCAGCAGGCGGCGCACGTCGTCCACGGAGCGGATGCCACCGCCCACCGTGAGCGGCATGTAGATGCCTTCC
Organism: Candidatus Rokuibacteriota bacterium; assembly: GCA_046712525.1. Classification (GTDB taxonomy): domain Bacteria; phylum Methylomirabilota; class Methylomirabilia; order Rokubacteriales; family CSP1-6; genus JBBDXO01. Next base: position 3,191 of record JBKKCN010000125.1, on the reverse strand, counting down.
GCTGTGCGGCGGACCACGTCGAGCATGGTGTCGCGGTTTTCGTGCGAGGCCGTGATGTCGAGGAACACCAGCTCGTCAGCGCCCTGGGCGTCGTAGGCGAGCGCGGCCTCCACGGGATCGCCGGCGTCGCGAAGGTTCACGAACTTCACGCCCTTCACCACGCGCCCGTCCTTGACGTCCAGGCAGGGGATGATGCGCTTGGCGAGCACGGCTCAGCGCCCCGCCGCGATGGCGTCCGGCAGCGTGACCGCGCCCGTGTAGAGGGCCCGCCCCACCACCACGCCCGTCACGCCGGGCAGGCGCGCGAGGCGGCGGATGTCGTCGAGCGTGCCCACGCCGCCGGAGGCGAGCACGGGCAGCGCCACCGCCCGCGCCAGGGCCGCCGTGTCCTCCACGTTGGGCCCCTGCTCGGTGCCGTCGCGGCTGACGTCCGTGTAGAGCAGCGCGGCGGCGCCCGCGTCGAGCGCGCGGCGCCCGGCCTCCACCACGCCCAGCGGCGTCGTCTCCGTCCACCCCTTCACGGCCACGCGATCGCCTCTGGCGTCCACGGCCACGATGACGCGGTCGGGATGGCGTTGGCAGATGTCGGCGAGAAAGGCGGGGTCGAGCACGGCGCGAGTGCCGACGACGGCCCAGCGCGCGCCCGTCTCCAGCATGGCCTCCACCGCCGCCGCGTCGCGCAGCCCGCCGCCTGCTTCCACCGGCCTGGGCGCCACCGCGGCCACGATCTTGGCGATGAGCGCGGCCTGTCGCGGCGCCCCCGCGAAGGCGCCGTCGAGATCGACCACGTGCAGCCGGGCGCCCCCGAGGGCCGCCCACCGCGTGGCCACGGCCACGGGGTCGTCCGAGAACACGGTCTCCGCGTCCGCCCGGCCTTCGCGCAGCCGCACGCACCGTCCGTCGCGCAGGTCGACGGCGGGAATGACGATCACCCGCGCGCCTCCTTCACGATGGCCGCGAAGTTCTCGAGGAGCCGGATGCCCCATCGCTGGCTCTTCTCCGGATGAAACTGCGTCGCATACACCCGCCCCCGCTCGATGGCCGCCGCGAAGCGCACGCCGTACTCACACCACGCCACGGCAAGCCCGGCGCCCTGCGCGACCACCGGGAAATACGAGTGCACGAAATAGAAGCGGGCACCGTCCGGGATCCCGTCGAAGAGCCGCATGCCGCCGCCGTGCTCGACGCCGTTCCACCCCATGTGCGGCACCTTGAGTCCCGCCGGAAAGCGCTTCACCTCGCCCGCGATGACATCCAGCCCTCGCCCGTCGCCGAACTCCTCGCTCCTGGAGAAGAGCAGCTGATAGCCGAGGCAGATGCCGAGAAAGGGCCGCGTGCCGTCCAGCGCGCGCCGCACGGCGGGCAGCAGGCCGAGCGCGTCCAGATTGCCCATCGCGTCGTGAAAGGCTCCGTCGCCGGGCAGCACCACCGCCTCCGCCTCGTCGATCACCCGCGCCTCGCTCGTGACCACCGCCGGCGTGCCCACGCGCACGAACGCCTTCTCGACGGAGCCGAGGTTGCCGCGGCCGTAGTCGACGATGGCGATCACAAGGCGCCCTTCGTGGAGGGCAGGATACCGGCGATGCGCGGGTTCAGCCGCGTGGCGTCGGCGAGCGCGCGGCCCACCGCCTTGAACACCGCCTCCGTGATGTGGTGCAGGTTGTGGCCGTAGTGCATGGTGACGTGGAGCGTGATCTCGGCGTTGAAGGCGAAGGCACGGAAATATTCCTGCAGGAGGTCGAGGTCGAAGTTGGACACCCGCGCGCGCGCCACCGGCACGTTGAAGACGAGGAAGGGCCGGCCCGAGAGATCGACGGAGGCCGACACGAGCGCCTCGTCCATCGGCACGTAGGCGGTGCCGTAGCGCACGATACCTTTCTTGTCGCCCAGCGACTGGCGCAGCGCCTGTCCGAGCACGATGCCCACGTCCTCCACCGTGTGGTGCTGATCCACGTCGACATCGCCCTGGGCGTCCACCGTGAGGTCGACGAGGCCGTGCTTGGAGAAGGCCTCCAGCATGTGGCTGAAGAAGGGGATGGGCGTGTGCACCTTCGAGGCGCCGGTGCCGTCGATGTTGAGGTGCAGCGTGATCTCCGTCTCCTTCGTCTTGCGCTCCACGCGCGCCTGCCGCTGATCGGTCATGGGTTCCCCTCCTTCGTGTTCACGCGGGCCCGCGCGGCATCGCCGTGGGCGGTGAGCCCTTCGATCCCCGACAGCGCCTCCAGATGCGGCAGCGCGGCCTTGAGGCCCGAGGGGGAGTACTCGATGACGCTCGAGCGCTTGACGAAGTCCTCGGTGCCGAGGGGCGAGGCGAAGCGCGCCGTCCCCGCCGTGGGCAGCACGTGGTTGGGTCCCGCCACGTAGTCCCCGACGACCTCCGGCGTGTGGGCGCCGAGGAAGATCGCGCCCGCGTGCCGCACGCGCGACAGCAGCGCGGCGGGCACCGTCACCATGAGCTCCAGGTGCTCGGGGGCGAGACGGTTCGACACCTCCACCGCCTCGTCGAGAGAGGTCACGACGATGAAAGCGCCGTGGCGCTCGAGCGCTTCCGCGGCGATGGCGCGCCGTGGCAGCGTGGCCAGGCGCCGGTCGAGCGCGGCCTGCACGGCGGGCACGAGGGCGCCGGCGTCCGTCACGAGCACCGCGCGCGCCATGGGATCGTGCTCGGCCTGGGCAAGAAGATCGGCGGCGATCCAGTCGGGATCGGCGCCGGCATCGGCGATCACGACCACCTCGCTCGGGCCCGCCATCATGTCGATGCCCACCTCGCCGAAGACGCGAGTCTTGGCGAGGGCCACGTACACGTTGCCCGGACCCACGATCTTGTCGACGCGTCGAATGGTGGCGGTGCCATACGCGAGCGCGGCCACCGCCTGCGCGCCGCCCACCCGGTACCCTTCCGTCACGCCTGCGATGCGCGCGGCGGCGAGAATCACGGGATGGACACCGCCGTCGCGGCCGGGAGGCGTCACGAGGACGATCTCTCGCACGCCCGCCACGCGCGCGGGCACCGCCGTCATGAGCACGGTGGAGGGATAGGCGGCGCGCCCGCCCGGCACGTAGATGCCGACACGATCGAGCGGCCGCACGTCCTGACCGAGGATGGAGCCGTGCTCGTCCGTCATGCGCCACGACTTCGGCATCGCCGCCGAGTGATAGCGCTCGATGCGCTCCGCCGCGTAGCCGAGCGC
>JBKKCN010000124.1:0-4261 GCA_046712525.1 Candidatus Rokuibacteriota bacterium | reverse complement strand
CCATGACAGGCTCCAACAGCATGGCCACGGAATCGGTGCCCTACACGGCCTCCAGGGAGGCTGCAGCCGCCCAGCCCGCGCACGACGAAGAACGGATTGCTCGCCGTGCAGTCGGTGACGTGGCCGTCGCGGATGAAGATGGCCTCGGCGGCGCCCGCACGCAGCGCGCGCCGCTTGGCGAGGACGTTGGGCTGCAGGGCGAGCGACTTCACGTTGACGTGGCCCCAGCGCGAGTCGGTCACGGTGATGGCGGCGATGCCGTCGCGCCGCAGCTCCGGCGCCGGCGTGGTGGCCGGGCGCACGTAGATCACGATGGTGGGGCGCATGCCCTCCGGCGGCGCGTGGCTCCGCGAGGCGGTCCCGCGCGTGACGAGCATGATGACGGCGGCGTCGTCGAGGCCGGCGCGCTGCACGAGCTGGTCGGAGACCGTGCGGATCTCGTCGACGTGGGCGGGCGTGAGCCCGAGCTCCAGGAACCCGGCGCCGCCCGCGAGGCGCCGCATGTGGCTGTCCATCCGGAAGAGCTTGCCGCCGTAGGCGCGGATGACCTCGTAGAGTCCGTCACCGAACTGCAAGCCGCGGTCCTCGACGGACACGACGGCTTCCGCACGTCCGACGATGCGGCCGTTGACCCAGACCTCTTTCGGCCACTCCGCCGGGGTCACCGCACGAGGCCCGCCGAGGCGAGGATGTTGCGGAGGGCGGCGAGGCTCTGGGGATCCTCGACGGCGAGCAGCGGCGGGCGTGGCCAGCCGCCCGGCTGTCCGAGGATGCGCATGCACGCCTTGATCTGCGTCTGCGGCGAGCCGTACACGCCGCTCCAGTCCGGGTTGATGAGCTGGCTCATCAGCGCCACGTACCGTTCGGCGGCCGCGCGCGCCGCCACCACGTCACCCTTCCAGAGCGCCTCGTAGAAGTTCACGGCGAACGCCGCGCCGAGCCCGCCGCCGTCGATGCTGCCGTCGCCGCCGATCCCGCGCAGCACGGCGAGCCCGAGCGGATTGACGAAGCCGCCGAAGACGCGGATCTTGTCCACGACCTTCTCGAGCGTCGCGAGCGCCTGCACGCGGTTGGCCGTGCTGTCCTTGATCGCCACCACGTGGTCGATCTTCGTCAGCTCCAGCGCCGTGTCCGCGGCGATCTCCACCACCACGCCGCGCGCCCAGTTGTAGACCATGAGCGGCAGGTGGACGCGGTCGGAGATCGTCTGGTAGAAGGCCACGATCTCGCGCGAGGTGGGCGCCGCGTAGGGCGGCGGGGTGGAGAGGATGCCGTCGGCGCCGATCTCCTTGGCGTGGCGCCCTAGCTCGGCGCTGTGGGCGGCGGTGTACGTGGTGCAGCCGATCACGACGGGAATCTTGCCGGAGAGCTCCTCGACGGCGACCTCCGTCACGCGCCGGCGCTCGGCGTCCGACTGGGAAAACCATTCGCCCGTGGTGCCGTTGACAAGGATGCCGTGCACGCCCTGGGAGTAATAGAGGCGCAGCTCCTCGCGCCAGAGCTTCTCGTCCAGCGCGCCCTCGCGCGTGAAGGGCGTGGGAGCGGCCACCCAGTACCCTCGCCAGTTGACGTCGTCGCGGTTCATGTCGGTTCTCCTCTCGCTGCCCCTCGGGCGCCCTGACCCTAACACAACGCGCACCGGCCGTGCACCCCGGGCACTGCGCTATAGTCCCCAGGGGGAGGATCGTCATGGACCTGCGAGGCGTGGGCGGCGTGTGGCCGGCGGCACTGACCCCGTTTCTGCCCGGCGGCGCCATCGACGACGGCGCGCTCGCCGCGCACCTGACGCATCTGGCGACGACGCCGGGCGTGAGCGCGGTGGTCGTCAACGGCCATGCGGGCGAGGTGACCTCGCTTGACCGCGACGAGCGCACGCGCGTGATCGAGACCGCGCGGCGTGTGGCGGGCCCGGCGGTGGGCGTGGTGGCCGGGGTCATCGCCGACGACACGCGCGGGGCGCGCCACCTCGCGCGCGACGCCGAGCGCGCTGGCGCCGACGCGATTCTGCTCTTCCCGCCCGCGCTCTTTGCGCTGGGCGCGCGCCTGCGTCCCGAGATGGCGCGCGCGTTCGTCGCCGAGGTGGCCGAGGCCACCGCGCTGCCCATCGTGATCTTCCAGCTCGCGGTCGCCTCCGGACTTGGCCACACGCGCGAGACCCTCGTGACCATCTGCGAGGAGGTCCGCTCGGTGATCGCCGTCAAGGACGGCAGCGACGATCCCGTGACCTACGAGGCCAATCTGAGGTCGCTCCGCGCGCTGTCACGCCACGTCACGGTGCTGACGACGAACAACGCGTGGCTGCTGAGCTCGCTTGCCGTCGGCGGCGACGGCATTCTCTCCGGGATGGGCAGCGTGGCCGCCGATCTCCACGTGGATCTCTACCGCGCCGTGAAGGCGGGTGACGTGGACCGCGCGCGCGCCGCCAACGACCGGCTCTTTCCCCTCACGCAGGCGTTCTACAAGGCGCCGCTGCTCGACATGCACAACCGCATGAAGACGGCGCTGCACCTGCTGGGGCGGCTGCCGCATCCCACCGTGCGGCCGCCGCTGCTGCCGCTGCCGGCCGGCGAGGCCGCCGCCATCGCGGCCGCGCTGACCGCGGCCGGGCTCACGTCACGCGAGGCGGCCGTCCGTGGCTGATTGGGCCAAGGACCTGCCGATCGGCGCGAGCGCGTCGTTCACCAAGACTGTGGGCGAGGTGGACGTCACGCTCTTCGCCGGGCTCACCGGCGACCTGCATCCCGTGCACATCGACGAGGAGATGATGCGCAAGACGCCCTACGGGCGGCGGCTCGTGCACGGCGTGTTCGTGCTCGGCCTCATGTCCACGGCGGGCGCGAAGCTCACCGGAAGTCTCCCGGTCCCCACGGTGTCGATCGGCTACGATCGCGTGCGCTTCGTGCGGCCCGTTTTCATCGGCGACACGCTCACCGCGACCTACCGGATCGTCGAGCACCACGTCGAGCGCGCCCGCGTGCGGTCCGAAGTGGTGTGCGTCAACCAGAAGGGCGAGGAGGTGGCGGCGGCCACCCACCTCATGAAGGTCATCGTCTGATCCGCCGCGAGGACGTGGGCGCCGTGGCCGTCCTCATGCTCGACAACCCGCCCCTCAACGTCCTCAGCCAGGAGATGTACCGCCGCCTGGAGGCGGTCGTCGACGAGCTGGCCGCGTCCGAGACGATCCGCGCCGTCGTGCTGACGGGCGCCGGGGAGCGGGCTTTCTCCGCGGGCGCCGACGTCAAGGAGTTTCCCGGCGCCTCCGATCCCGAGCGCTGGCGCCGCCAGATCCGCTTCATCTGGGACGTGTCCGAGAAGCTCGCCGCGCTGCCGCAGCCCGTCATCGCTGCCGTCAACGGCCTCGCCTACGGCGGCGGTTTCGAGCTGACGCTGTTCTGCGATCTGCGCCTGGCAAGCGCGCGCGCCCGCTTCGCGCTCACCGAGGTCAAGCTCGGGCTGTTTCCGGGCACGGGCGGTGTGCAGCGCCTGCCCGGGCTGATTGGTGTCGCACGCGCCAAGGAATTGCTGCTGCGCGGCGACCCGATCGACGCCGCCGAGGCCGAGCGCATCGGCCTCGTCAACCGCGTGCTCCCCGCCGAGCGGCTGGCCGCCGAGAGCCTGGCGCTCGCTCAGTCGCTTGCCGAGCGTCCCGCGCAAGCGGTGCGGACGATCAAGCGGCTGGTGGACGGCGCCGCCGGGCTGAGCGCGGCTGAGGAGCGCGATCGCGAGATCGACGCCAACGCCGAGATCATCCAGACGGCGGACGCGCGCGAGGGGTCCGCCGCCTTCATCGAGAAGCGTCCCCCCCGTTTCCAGCACCGCTGATCGGGGGCACAGGCGCGATGCCCATCTTGCCGTCGCGAAAGATGCGCGCGTCCATCTGTGTGGGCGGGGAGGGCATGAGCGGCGCGAACCCCATGTGGCCGAGCACATCGCGCTCGACGTCGAGGCCCGGCGCCACCTCGCGCAGCTCGACCCCGTGCGGCGTGAGCGCGAAGACCGCGCGCTCGGTGATGTAGAGGACCGGTTTGCCGCGCGCGGCCGCCGCCGCGCCGTTGAAGCTGATCTGTTCCACGCGCTCCACGAACTTCCGGATGGAGCCATCCTTGCCGCCCGTGAAGGTGCCCAGGAAGCAGACGGCCTTGGCGTTTTGCGTGATGTCGATGAAGCCGCCCGAGCCCTCCACGCGCCCGGCGAAGCGCGTGACGTTGACGTGGCCGCGCGCGTCCACCTGGGCGAAGGAGACGCACGCCATGTCGAGACC
>JBKKCN010000123.1:0-17374 GCA_046712525.1 Candidatus Rokuibacteriota bacterium | reverse complement strand
ATCGCGGCCACGCTGGGCCTCTCCGCGCTGCTGTTGAAGGTCTCGACGCCACACGAGGCGGTGCTGCTGCTCGTGCAGGCCGCCTGCATCCTCGCCATCATCGCCGTCCTCGAAGGCGTAGGCCGGGGCCGCGGCCAATGACCAAGCGCGCCCTCGCCCTCCTGCGTGAGCGCTTCGTGACCGCCCTGCACGAGGACCGGCCGTGGCGGGTCGCCCTCGCGCTCTCGGTGGGCGTCTTCATCAGCTTCACGCCCTTCTACGGCGTGCAGACGATCCTGGCCCTCATGGTGGCCACGCTCTTGCGCCTCAACCGGGCGATCACGGTCACCGGCACCTGGATGAACCTGCCGTGGTTCGCGCCCTTCATCTACGCGGGCGCCATCAAGCTCGGCACCGTCCTTCTCCCTGACCTGCACGGCCTGTCGGGCATCTCGGTGGCGCTGCTCGTCGGCACCACCATCCTCGGCGCGGCGGCGGCCGCGGTGACCTACGTGGTCGCGCTCGCCGTCATCGCGCGGCGCCGGGCGCGCAGCGGCGGCGTGGACCACGCCCGGCGCCACGCCGCCTGACGGCCACGCGGTATCATGCCCGCATGAGCGTCCGTGTCCGCAAGGCCGTGTTTCCCGCCGCCGGCCTCGGCACTCGCTTCCTGCCCGCCACCAAGGCGCAGCCCAAAGAGATGCTCCCGCTCGTGGACAAGCCCACCATCCAGTACGTGGTGGAGGAGGCGGTGGCCTCCGGCCTCGGCGAGATCATCATCGTCACCGGGCGCGGCAAGCACGCCATCGAAGACCACTTCGACGCCTCCTTCGAGCTGGAGTACTACCTGAACGACCGCGGCAAGGTGGAAGAGCTGGCGCAGATCAAGACCATCTCGGAGATGGCCTCCGTCTCCTACGTCCGCCAGAAGGAGCCGCTCGGCCTCGGCCACGCCGTCCTCTGCGCGCGCCCTCTCGTGGGTGACGAGCCCTTCGGGGTCTTCCTCGGCGACGACATCATCGGCAAGGCTCCCGTGCCGTGCATGCGCCAGCTCCTCGACGTCTTCGAGCGCTACGGCGGCCCCGTGATTGCCGTGGAGCGCGTGCCCCGCGAGCGCATCCATCAATACGGCGTGATTGCCGGAACGAATATCGGCGGCAACGTGTGGGAGATCAGCGATCTCGTGGAAAAACCGCAGGCCAAGGACGCGCCCTCCGATCTGGCCATCATCGGACGCTACGTCCTCACGCCGGACATCTTCGGCATCCTCGCCGAGACCGCCGCCGACAAGCGCGGCGAGATCCAGCTCACCGACGGGCTGCGCACCCTGCGCGGGCGGCGCCCGATGTACGCCGTGGTCTTCGAGGGCACGCGCTACGACACCGGGGACAAGCTGGGTTTCCTGAAGGCCACCGTGGAGTTCGCCCTCGCGCGCCCCGATCTTGCCGACGCGTTCCGCAATTATCTGAAATCGCTGAAGCTCTAGGGAATCGCGCGTTGACTTACCGCGTCGAATAGATGAATCTCTAAGAAATGACACCGAAGACTCCCAATCGGCCCTTCCATACGGCTTCCGACGCCGAGATCAAGAGCGGCCAGGTCTCCGATGTCTACTTTGCGCGCACGGTGGAGATCCTCACCGCGCGCAAGAACCGCAAGCACGTCAAGGCCGAGGTCTATCTGAAGTCGCTTCCGGAGGACTGGCACTGGGCCATCCTCGCCGGCATCGAGGAAGTGGCGGCGCTGATGGACGGCGTGAGCGTCGATGTGCGCGCCATGGACGAAGGCACGGTGTTCGCGCCCTACCAGCCCGTCCTCACGCTCGAGGGCGTCTACGTCGACTGGGCGAAGTACGAGACGGCGCTTCTCGGCCTGCTCTGCCAGGCCTCCGGCATCGCCACCAAGGCCGCCCGCTGCAAGAAGGCGGCGGGAGAGCGCGCGGTCATCTCCTTCGGCGCGCGCCGCATGCACCCCGCCATCGCGCCCATGATCGAGCGCAACGCGTTCATTGGCGGCTGCGACGGGGTGGCGGTCACGAAGTCGGCGGAGCTGATCGACGCCGACCCGCTGGGAACCATCCCGCACTCGCTCGTGCTGATGCTCGGTGACACGGTGGAGGCGCTGAAAGCGTTCCACGAGATCATCGAGCCGAAGGCGCGGCGGGTCGCCCTCATCGACACGTTGCAGGACGAGAAGTTCGAGGCGTTGCGCGTGGCGCAGGCGCTCGGCAAGGACCTGTACGCGGTGCGGCTGGACACCCCCTCGTCGCGGCGCGGCGATCTCTACCGCATCCTCGAGGAGGTGCGCTGGGAGCTGAACCTGCGCGGCTTCGGGCACGTCAAGCTCATCGCCTCCGGTGGCATCGACGAGTACGAGATTCTGCACCTCAATCCGGTGGCCGACTCGTACGGCGTGGGCACGTCCATCGCCAACGCGCCCGTGCTGAACTTCGCGCTCGACATCATGGAGATCGAAGGCAAGCCGATGGCCAAGCGCGGCAAGATGTCCGGCGCCAAGGACGTCCTGCGGCAGCGAGGCACGCTGGAGACCGTCGTCCTGCCCGCGGGAGCACCACGGCCGGCAGGGACGTGGGACCCGATGCTCAAGCCGCTCGTGACGGGCGGCCGCGTCGCGCGTGACCTGCCGCCGCCGCGCACCATTCGTGATTTCGTCCTCGAGCAGCTCGCCCCCGTGCCGCTCGATACGCTCAAGCGGCAAGGGCTCCGGCACGACTACTAGCGGCGCCTGTGTCCGCCTCGCCGTCGATTCTCGAGCGGATCGTTGAGGACAAGCGGGTGGAAGTCGCCTCACGCAAGCGCACCGCGCCGCGCGCGGGCCTCGAGCGCCGCTGCGCGGACCTGCCCGCCGCACGTGACTTCGAAGCCGCGCTCACGCCGGCGCCGGGCAAAGTGCGGCTCGTGGCCGAGGTGAAGAAGGCGTCGCCTTCGCGGGGGGTGCTCGCGCACGACTTCGATCCCGTCGGCCTCGCCACCACCTACGCGCGACACGGCGCCGCCGCCATCTCGGTCCTCACCGACGAGAAGTACTTTCAGGGCAGCCTCGAGCTACTCGGCGCCGTGCGCGCGGCCGTCGGGGTGCCGCTGCTGAGAAAGGACTTCACGATCGACGAGTACCAGCTCTGGGAATCGCGCGCGGCGGGCGCGGATGCGATCCTGCTCATCGTGTCGATCCTCTCGCCGCCGCTCCTGCGCGATCTCCTCGCCGCCGCCAAGGGCCTCGGCCTCGCCGCCCTCGTCGAATGCCACACCGCCGCGGAGGTCGACACCGCTCTCGGGGTGGGGAGCCGGCTTCTCGGCATCAACAACCGCGACCTCGCCACCTTCGAGACGCGCATCGAGACCACGCTCGCCCTGCTACCCCGCATCCCGCCGGGGCCCATCGTCGTCAGCGAGAGCGGCTTCTTCACGGGCGACCAGGTGCGCACCGTGGTCGCCGCCGGCGCCCACGCCGTTCTCGTGGGCGAGGGCCTCGTGAAGGCCGACGACGTGCCGGCCAAGATCCGGGAGCTCACGCTCCAATGACGCGCGTGAAGATCTGCGGTATTACGAATCTCGAGGACGCACGGATGGCCGTGAGGGCGGGAGCGGACGCGCTCGGCTTCATCTTCGTGGAGAACACTCCGCGCTTCGTCACGCCCGAGCGCGTGGCGCCCATCGTCCGCGCGCTGCCGCCCTTTGTGACACCGGTAGGCGTCTTCTGGGATCACGCCGCCGGCCACATCAAGGCGGTGGTGGAAGCGTGTGGGCTGCGCGCCATCCAGCTGCACGGCGACGAGAAGCCCGAGGACTGCGACGGCTACGCGGTGCCCGTCATCAAGACGATCAAGGTCCCGCCTGCCGGCACCATCGAGGGACTGCCGGAGTACCGACTGGACAAGCTCGCGCGCGCGCTGCCGTTCCTCAAGCACGCGTCGGCCGTCCTCATCGACAGTGAGGCGCGCTGGAGCGAGGGAGACAAGCGCGAGCCTATCGAGTGGTCGATGGTGCGACTGATGTCGCGGGGCGCCAATTTTGGATTGCCCGTGATCCTCTCCGGCGGACTCTCGCCGGACAACGTGGCGCGCGCGGTGGAGGTGGTGCAGCCCTACGCCGTCGACGTGAACTCCGGCGTGGAGGCGTCTCCCGGCCGCAAGGACCCGGACAAGGTGCGCCGGTTCATCGCGGAGGTGAGGCGCGGGTGAAGACGGACGCGCTGCCGGACGCGCAGGGGCACTTCGGACGCTTCGGCGGCCGCTTCGTTCCCGAGACGCTCATGGCGCCCCTCATCGAGCTCGAGAAAGCGTATGCCTCCGCCCGGCGCGACCGCACATTCCAGGCACGCCTGGCCTCGCTGCTGCGCGACTACGCGGGCCGGCCCACCCCGCTCTACCTCGCCGCGCGCCTGAGCGAGCAGTGCGGGGGCGCGCGCATCTACCTCAAGCGCGAGGACCTCTGCCACACGGGCGCGCACAAGATCAACAACGTGCTCGGGCAGGCGCTGCTGGCGGCGCGCATGAAGAAGCGCCGCGTGATCGCGGAGACGGGGGCGGGCCAGCACGGCGTGGCGAGCGCCACCGCGGCCGCGCTCCTCGACCTCGAGTGCGAGGTGTACATGGGTGCCGAGGACGTGGAGCGCCAGTCGCTCAATGTCTTCCGCATGCGCCTGCTCGGAGCCAAGGTCATTCCGGTGGAGTCCGGAAGCCGCACGCTCAAGGACGCCGTCAACGAAGCCCTGCGCGACTGGGTGACCAACGTGCGGAGCACGTATTACTTGCTCGGCTCGGCCCTCGGCCCGCATCCTTATCCCATGATGGTGCGTGACTTCCACACCGTCATCGGCAAGGAGGCCCGGCGCCAGTCGCGCGCCGCCCTCGGGCGCCTGCCGGACGTGCTGGTGGCGTGCGTGGGCGGCGGCTCCAACGCCATCGGCCTCTTCCATCCCTTCCTGGGCGATCGGCGCGTGCGCATCATCGGCGTGGAGCCCGGCGGCGCCGGCGTGGCCACGGGGCGGCACGGCGCCACCATGACCGCGGGCGCGGTGGGGGTGCTCCACGGGTGCATGAGCTACGTGCTGCAGAACGACGACGGGCAGATCGCCATCGCTCACTCGATCTCGGCCGGACTCGATTATCCCGGCGTGGGCCCGGAGCACGCGTACTACCGCGACACGGGGCGCTTCGAGTTCGTGTCCATCACGGACGAGGAGGCGGTCGAGGGGTTTCAGGCGCTCACGCGGCTGGAGGGGATCATGCCCGCGCTGGAGTCGGCGCACGCGATCGCGTACGCGATGCGCCTGGCCAAGACGCTGCCCCGCTCGAAAGCCATCGTGGTCGGGCTCTCGGGCCGCGGTGACAAGGACGTGCACGTGGTGGCCAAGGCGCTCGGCAAGGAGCTCGCGTGAGCCGCCTGGACACGACCTTCGCGTCGCTGCGGGCGCGCGGCGAGCGCGCGCTCGTGGCCTATCTCATGGCGGGTGATCCGTCGCTGGCGGCCACGCGCCGCCTGGTTCTCCAGGCCGAGCGTAGCGGCGTCGACGTGATCGAGCTCGGCGTGCCCTTCTCCGACCCGCTCGGGGACGGCCCCGTCATCCAGCGCGCGGGGGTGCGCGCGCTGGCGGCGGGCACGACGCTGCCGCGCGTGCTGGAGCTGGCGGCGGAGCTGCGCGCCGAGGTCTCCATCCCGCTCGTGCTGATGACGTACTACAACCCCGTCTTCGCCTTCGGCCTGAAGTCCTTCGCGCGCACGGCGGCGGAGGCGGGGATCGACGGCCTCATCGTGCCCGATCTGCCCATCGAGGAGTCGGAGCCCCTGGAGTCGGAGGCGGGACCGGCCGGGCTCGACGTCGTGCAGCTCGTGGCGCCCACGTCGATCCCGGCGCGCGTGCGCGCCATCGCGCGGCGCAGCCGCGGCTTCGTCTACCTCGTCTCCGTGACCGGCATCACCGGCGAGCGCCGCGAGGTGCCCAAAGACCTCGCGGGCCAGATCCGGACGTTGAGAGCGGTGACCACCAAGCCGGTGTGCGTCGGCTACGGGATCTCCGACGCCGCCCAGGTGGCGACGGTGGGGCGGCTCGCCGACGGCGTGGTGGTCGGCTCCGCCATCGTGCGCATGATCGAGCAGCGCGGGCAGTCGCACGCACTCGTCGACGACGTGGGCGCCTTCCTCGCCGCGCTCAAGGCGCCTCTGAAGGCGGCAAGCTGATGGCGGCCTGGTTCCGGCGCAAGGGCTCCGACGACGAGGGCACGGTCAAGAAGGTCGTCATGGCCGAGGGGCTGTGGATCAAGTGCGATTCCTGCAAGGAGATCATGTACCGCGCGGAGGTGGAGAAGTCGGGGCGCGTGTGCCCGAAGTGCCACTATCCCTTCCGCATCAACTCGCGCGAGCGGATCGCGATGATCGTCGATGCCGGCACCTTCGAGGAGCGCGACGCCGGCCTCACCAGCGGAGATCCCCTGACCTTCAAGGACTCGAAGAAGTATCGGGACCGGGTCAAGAGCGCGCGACAGAAGACCGCCATGGACGACGCTGTTGTGTGCGGCATCGCGCGGGTGGGCGGCTTCTCCGCCGTGCTGTGCGTGTTCGAGTTCACCTTCCTGGGCGGCAGCATGGGATCCGTGGTGGGCGAGAAGCTCACGCGCGCCATCGAGCTCGCGGTGTCCAAGCACGTGCCCGTCATCATCGTGTCCGCCTCCGGAGGCGCGCGCATGCAGGAGGGCATCCTCTCCCTCATGCAGATGGCCAAGACCTCCGCCGCCCTCGAGCGGCTGTCGGCGGCGAAGCTGCCTTACCTGTCGGTGCTCACCGATCCCACCACGGGCGGCGTCACCGCCAGCTTCGCGATGCTGGGCGACGTGATCCTCGCCGAGCCGCGCGCGCTCATCGGCTTTGCGGGACCGCGCGTGATCGCGGAGACGATCCGCCAGCCCCTGCCGGAAGGCTTCCAGCGCTCGGAGTTCCTGCTCGAGCACGGCCAGCTCGACCTCATCGTCGAGCGCCGCGAGCTGAAGGACACGCTGAAGCGCATCCTCGCCTTCTTCGCCGACCAGCCTCCCGCGCCTCCGGCATGACCTACGCCGAGGCCGTGGCCCGGCTGCTCGCCCTTCGCGGAGGCGAGCACGCGGGCATGCGGCCGGGCCTGGAGCGCATCGAAGGCCTCCTCGGCGCTCTCGGTAACCCGGAGCGGCGTTACACGCTGGTGCAGGTGGGCGGCACCAACGGCAAGGGCTCCACCGCCGTTCTGCTGGCCGCGATGCTGAAAGCGCAGGGCCGTCGCGTGGGCCTCTACACCTCACCCCACCTGCTCTCGCTGCGCGAGCGCATCCGCGTGGACGGGCAGGCGATCTCCGAGGACGCGCTCGCCGACGGCTACGACGCGCTCGCCACCCTCATCGCGCGCTTCGACGCCACCATGTTCGAGGCGACCACGGCGCTGGCCCTCGATTACTTCGAAGGCGAAGGTGTGGAGGTGGCGGTGCTCGAGGTCGGCCTCGGCGGCCGTCTCGACTCCACGACGGTGGGTACGCCGGCGGCGACGGTGGTGACGCGCATCGACCTCGATCACCAGGCGTGGCTCGGCGACACGCTGGGCGCGATCGCGGCCGAGAAGGCGGCCATCATCCGGCCCGGCGTGGGCACCGCCTTCTCCGCCGCGCAGGCGCCGCCGGCGGCGTCCGTGCTCGTCGCGCGCGCGCAGGAGGCGGGCGTGGAGCTGCTCATGGAGGGACGCGACCTGCGCGTGGAGGTGAAGGAGCGCGGTCTCGGCGGCCAGCGTATCCGATGCCACGGGCCGGGCTGGGAGACCGGCGATCTGCTGCTCGGCCTGCTCGGTACCTACCAGCCATCGAACGCGCTGCTGGCGGTGGCCGCCGCGCGCGCGCTCGGCGTGCCGGCACCCGCCATCGCCGACGGTCTCGTGCGCGCGCGCTGGCCGGGCCGCTTCGAGGTGCGCCGTGCCCACGGCGGCTGGCTCGTCCTCGATGGCGCCCACAACCCGTCGGGCGCGCTCGCCCTCGCCCATTCGCTCTCCGCGTACTTCGCCGGACAGCCGCTCACGCTGGTGGTGGGGACATCGGCCGACAAGGACGCCGCCGGCATCCTGAACGCGCTCACACCGCTCGCCGAGCGCGTGATCCTGACCGCCGCCTCCCACGCGCGGGCGGCGGCGCCGGCCCAGCTCGCCGCCGCGATGCCGTCCACGGTCGCCGCCGTCCAATGCGCGGCCTCGGTGGGGGAGGCGCTCGCCCTCGCCGCGGCGCCCCCGCGCACCCCGATCGTTTGCGTGGCGGGCTCGCTCTTCCTCGTGGGCGAGGCGCTACGGGTGCTGGGCGCGGGCGACCAACCTTGCGCCGTCGAAAAAGCTCCAGATGGCTTAGACTCCGTTTTGTGACGATGACTTCGAGGGCGCGTGTGGGCATCTCCCTGCTCATGCGAGGCCGTGTTTTTATGCCCCTGCTCGTGGGCGCACTGCTGGCCGCCGGCGCCGGCTTCGCGCACGCGCAATCGCCCGCGCCCGTCGTGGTGTCGACGGCGGGCGGCGACGTGACCATCGTCGCCGACTCGCTGGAGCAGATCGGCGCCGACAACCGGCTCGTCGCCATCGGCAACGTGGAGATCACCCGTGGTAACTCCCGGCTCATCGCCGACCGCGTGGAGATCGATCGCGCCACGGGGGAGGCCATCGCGCAGGGCAGCGTCGTCTTCTACGACGGCGAGAACCAGGTCACGGGCCAGCGCATCGACTACAACCTCAAGACGGGCACCGGCGTCGTGTACCAGGCGGAGGTGCGTGCCGCGCCCTACTACCGCATCGGCGGCGAGTCCATGGAACGCCTGGGCGAGAGCGTGTACCGCGTGCGGCGGGGCAGCTTCACCACGTGCGAGGACGACCCCCCGCCGTGGTCCTTCCGGTTCGGCACCGCCACTGCCGACCTCGAGGACTTCGTGTACGGGACCAACGCGTCCTTCTGGGTGAGGAATGTGCCGCTCATCCCGTTTTTCCCCTTCTTCGCCGCCGCCATCCGGCGCGAGCGCCAGACCGGCTTCCTCTTCCCGAAGTTCGGCAGTAACAGCCGCAAGGGGTTCTTCGCCGAAGTCCCGTTCTACTGGGCGATCTCCGACAGCCAGGACCTCACGGTGGCGCCCCAGATTTACACGGAGCGTGGCGCAGGCGTCACCGCCGACTACCGCTACCTGCTCTCCGAGGACCACCGGGGCCGCGCGCGCGGCTTCCTGCTCCACGAGAGCGAGTTCCACGGTGATACGCGCGGGGTGGCCGCCATCGCGCACGACTGGCGGATGAGGCGCGGGCTGAGGCTCACCGCCGATGTCAACGCGGTGACGGACGACGAGGTCTTCCACGACTACGGGGATCCCATCCAGCAGCGCTCCGCGCAGCGGGTGGAGTCCAACGTGTTCGTGACGAAGTCCTGGGAGAGCTGGAACCTCGTCGGCAACCTCTTCTGGTATCAGGATCTCACCGAGAGCCGCCCCGTGGAGCTGCAACGGCTGCCCGACATCAGCTTGCAGGGTGTTCGCCAGCCCGTGCCGGGCGTGCCGGGCCTCCTCTACGAGACGAACGCCAGCTACGTGAACTTCGTGCGCGACGTCGGCTCCGCCGGCTCGCGCTTCGACCTCCACCCGCGCCTGTCGCGGCCCTTCTCGCCGGGCGGGCTCTTCACCGTCACGCCCTACGTGGGCGGCCGCCTCACCGCCTACGACAAGTCCGTCGTCGGTTTTCGCTCCGTGCGCGGCGTCGATCAGCCCGTGGAAGTGACGGAGGACGAGGCGCGCCTGCGCCGCCTGGTGGAGGCGGGCACCGACCTCGAGATGAACATCTCCCGCGTGTACCCCATGAACGGGCGGTGGGGCTACGAGAGCGTCCTGCACTCCATCGAGCCACGTGTGACCTACGGCTGGGTGGCGGGGGAAGGCCAGCACAACCTGCCCATGTGGACGGAGAGCGTCGACCGCATCCGCGACGGCAACCGGGTGGAGTACTCGGTCATCAACCGCCTGCGCGGCAAGACGGTCACGCTGCCGGACACCGACCCCGTGCGGTGGGAGATGCTCCGCCTCACGCTCGGGCACTCGTACGAGATGAATGAGGGCCGGGCAGGCGTCGTGCGAGGGGATCTCATCGTGCAGCCCACCGACCGGCTGCGCTTTCGCACCGACTCCCTTTACAGCGTCGATCGCGGCGGCTTCGAGCTGGTCACGAGCGATGTGTCCGTGGCTACGCGGACCACCACCGCGTCCCTCGGTCACCGGTACAGCGACCTCGACCGCGTGAACTACCTGCAGGGCAGCATGCGGACCGATCTCACGAGCTTCCTCACCGTGCGCGCGGCCACGGAGTGGGACATCCGCACGGGCACCTTCGTGGAGAATCGTGTCGCGACCGACGTGAAGTTCCAGTGCTGGGCCTTCAGCGTGGAGTTCGTCAAGCGCGAGCGCGACGACACCGAGGTTCGCTTCGCCGTCAACCTCCTCGGCGTGGGCGGGCCCATCCAGACCTCCATGGGGCTGGGCGCCCTGCAATCGTCCGGCCAGAAATGATCCCGTTCCTCGATCTGCGCCGCCAGCACGCGGCGCTCAAGCCCGAGCTCATGGGCGCCCTCGAGCGCGTGGTGGACTCGAGCCAGTTCGTTCTCGGTGGCGAGGGGCGCGCGCTCGAGGCGGAGGTGGCCGCTGCGTGTGGGGTCGCGCACGCGGTGGGCGTGGGCTCCGGCACGGACGCGCTGCGGCTGGCGCTGTCGGCGCTGGGTATCGGCGCCGGCGACGAGGTGATCACGCCGGCCTTTTCTTTCGTGGCTTCCGCCACCACCATCATGATGGCGGGCGCCACGCCGGTCTTTGCCGACATCGATCCTGACACCTATAACGTCGACGCGCGGGCGGTGGAGCGCGCCATCACGCCGCGCACGCGCGCCATCATGCCCGTGCACCTGTACGGCTGCCCGGCACCGGTCGACGAGCTCGTCGCCCTCGCACGTGCGCGCGGCCTCGCCGTCGTCGAGGACGCCGCGCAGGCGATCGGCGCCACGCTGCACGGACGGCCCATCGGCGGCTGGGGCGACGCCGCGTGCCTGTCCTTTTACCCGACGAAGAACCTGGGCGCGTGCGGCGACGCGGGCATGGTGGTGACGAACCGTGCGGACGTTGCTGGGCGCCTGCGCCGGCTGCGTCACCACGGCGACGGCGGACGCTACCGCCACGTGGAACTCGGTTACTGCAGCCGGCTCGACGAGATGCAGGCGGCGCTGCTGCGCGTGAAGCTGCGACGGCTGGACGGATGGACGGAAGCGCGCCGCCGCCTCGCGTCCCGCTACCGCGAGGCGCTGGCGGGGCTGCCCTTGCGCTTGCCCGTGGAGCCCGCGGGCACCCGGCACATCTACCATCTCTTCACGGTGCGCCACCCGCAGCGCGATGCCTTCGTCAAGGTGCTCGATGGGCGCGGGGTGGGCACCGCCGTTCATTACCCGCTGCCCGTCCCCGGGCAGCCGATGTTCGGCGGGGGTGGCGAGAAGGAGTTCCCCCACGCGTGGCGCGCGGCGCGCGAGGTGGTGTCGCTGCCGTGCTTTCCGGAGCTGACGGATGCCGAGGCGTCGGAGGTGATCGCGGCCGTCAAGGACGCGTGCGCGCGTGTCTGAGCTGCACTGCGTCGCCCGGTAGCCGTCACCTGCATGCTCACCGCCATCGTCCTTTCCATGCGCCCGCGCCAGTGGGTCAAGAACCTCTTCGTGTTCGCGGCGGTCACCTTCAGCCAGAAGCTCTTCACGCCCGCGCTCTGGCGCGCCACCGAGGCCTTTGTCATCTTCTGCGCGCTCTCCGGCGCGATGTACCTCTTCAACGATGTCCTGGACCGGGACAAGGACCGCCTGCACCCGCGCAAGCGGGAGCGTCCCGTCGCCGCCGGCCGGCTGTCGCCGCGCGTGGCGGTGGCGGCGGGTGTGCTGCTGGTGGTCGCCGCCCTCGCCGCCGCCGCCTTCGTGTCGCGCGGGCTGCTGTTTGCCGGGCTGGGGTACGTCACGCTGCTCACCTCTTATTCGGTGGCGCTCAAGCACGTCGTCATCCTGGACGTCATCGTGGTCGCGTGCGGCTTCGTGCTGCGGGCGGTGGCGGGGGCGCTCGCGGTCGACGTGGAGATCTCGGGCTGGCTGCTCATCTGCACCATCCAGATCGCGCTCTTCCTCGCCCTCGGCAAGCGCCGGCACGAGTACCTCACGCTGGAAGGCGAGGCCGCGCGCCACCGGCCCATCCTCGCCGAGTACAGCGCGGGCCTCCTCGATCAGATGATCGCCGTCGTCACCGCCTCCACCGTCACCGCCTACGCGCTCTACACGATGTCGCCGGAGACGGTGGCGAAGTTTCACACGCGCTGGCTGCCCGTCACGCTGCCCTTCGTGCTCTACGGCATCTTCCGCTATCTCTACCTGCTCTACCGCAGGCAGCTCGGCGGAAATCCCTCCGAGCTGGTGCTCAACGACCGCCCGCTGCTCATCAACGCGGCGTGCTGGATCGCGGCCGTGCTCGTCATCATCTACGGTGCCGCTGGAGTAAGATGAGGTCGATGACCGCGCTCGTCGCAGTGCTGCGCACCCGTCCCGAAACCGTCATCGCCGACTACGGCCGTCTCATGCGCCTCGTGAAGTACGACCAGGTGCTGGCGCGCGATCAGGAGCTCATCGTGAAGCTGAACCTGTCGTGGACGAAGTACTTCCCGGCATGCTCGAGCCAGCCCTGGCAGGTGGACGGCGTCCTCAACACGCTCGTGGAGGACGGCTACCATCGCGCGCGCGTGTACCCCGTCGAGAACCGAACGGTGGTCACGGATCCCGTCGAGGGTTGCCGCAACAACAAGTGGGAGCCCGTGCTGCGCCGCCACGGGTTCACGTTTACGCCGCTCACGGACGTGGAGTGGATCCGGTATCCCTTCACATCACCGCTGCTGAAGCTGAACGAGATCTTTCCCGAGGGCATCGAGATTCCGAAGATGTACGTGGGCCGCAACGTGCTCCACCTGCCCACGAATAAAGTCCACGGACACACCCAGACCACGGGCGCGATCAAGAATGCCTTCGGCGGCCTCCTCAAGGAAGTGCGCCACCACGCGCATGAGTTCATCCACGAGGTGATGGTCGATCTCATGTACATGCAGCGCGAGCTTCATCCCGGCGTGTTCGCCGTCATGGACGCCACCGTGATGGGCGACGGGGCGGGGCCGCGCACGATGGTGCCGCGTGTGGGCAACCTGCTCCTCGCCTCGCAGGACCAGGTCGCCATCGACGCCATCGCCGCCAAGATCATGGGCTTCGATCCTCTCTCCATCCCGTATCTCGCCATGTGTCACGAGCGGGGCCTCGGGGTCGCGGATCCGCGCGACATCGAGATCGTGGGCGACGTGGAGGCGGCCGCCACCAACATGGGGTTCAAGACCTCGCGCAGCCTCGTGATCTGGGGCGACCAGCTCATCCGGCGCGGGGCCCTGCGTCCTTTGAAGCGGCTGCTCCTGCACTCGCCGCTCATGGTGTGGGCGCCCTTCGCGTCGAACGTGTACCACGATTGGCTGTGGTACCCGACGGTGGGTCGCGCGCGCATCCGGGCTTTTGCCGCCACGCCGTGGGGCCGGCTCTTCGGGACGTACTGAGGGTGGCCGCGCCCGTCCGCGTCCGCTTCGCGCCCAGCCCCACCGGCCACCTGCACGTGGGGGGTGCGCGCACTGCGCTCTTCAACTGGCTCTTCGCTCGCCATCACGGTGGCGTCTTCATCTTGCGAGTGGAGGACACGGACCGCTCGCGCTCCACGGAGGAGAACATCGGCTCCATCGTGGAGGCGCTCCGGTGGCTCGGACTCGACTGGGACGAGGGCCCGCCCGCGGCGGGTTACCGCCAGACGGAGCGTTTCGACCTCTACCGCGCGCACGCCGAGCGCTTGCGCGCGGCCGGGCGGGCCTACTACTGCGACTGTCCCCCCGAGGAGCTCGACCGGCAGCGCAAGGCGGCGGAGGCGCGCAAGGAGACATTTCGCTACTCGGGACGGTGCCGCGAGCGCGGCCTCGAGGCGGGCGCGCTGCGCTTGCGCATTCCGGACGAGGGCGAGACGGTGGTGCACGACCTCATCCACGGCGTGGTGAAGTTCGACCGCCACCAGCTCGACGACTGGATCCTGGTGCGCAGTGACGGCACGCCCACCTACAACTTCTGCGTGGTGGTCGACGACGTCACCATGGGCATCACCCACGTCATCCGCGGCAACGACCACCTGTCGAACACGCCCAAGCAGGTCCTCTGTTACGAAGCGCTCGGGTACGCGGTGCCGGAGTTCGCGCACGTGTCGATGATCCTTGGCCCCGACCGGAGCCGATTGTCCAAGCGCCACGGCGCCACCTCCGTGCAGGCGTTCCGCGACGCCGGCATCCTGCCGGAGGCGATGGTGAACTACCTGGCGCGCCTGGGGTGGTCGCGCGGCGACCAGGAGATCTTCTCGCGTGACGAGCTCATCGAGCACTTCGACATCAAGGACGTGTCGTCGTCGGGGGCCATCTTCGACCAGACGAAGCTCGAATGGATGTCACAGCACTACCTGAAGACCATCGACGGCGCGCGCCTCGCCGATCTCCTCGGCCCCTTCGTGCGCGCGGCCGGCCTCACGCCGCCGGAGGATAGCGCCCGTCTCGCCGCCATGGCCGACACCCTGCGCGAGCGCGCGAAGACACTGAAGGAGATGGTGGAGGTGGGCCGCTTCTATTTCGAGCGGCCAACGGCGTACGAGCCGGTGGCGGCCAAAAAGCTTCTCACCGCCGAGGGGGCGCGCCGCCTTCACGCCATCATCGGGCGGCTGGAGGGCGAGCCCTCCTTCACGGCGGCCGCCATCGAGGCGATCCACCGGGAGCTGGCGGCGGCGCTCGGGCTTAAGCTCGTGGACCTCGCGCAGCTCTCACGGATCGCGGTGACGGGCCGCACCGCTTCACCGCCGATCTTCGATGTGCTCGCGCTGCTCGGCCGCGACGAGTCGCTGGTGCGGCTGCGCGCGGCGCGCGTGGCGTGCGCGGCCTCATGAGGCTGCTGCTCGTCCGCCACGGCCAGTCCACCTGGAACGCCGAGCGCCGCTTCCAGGGCGCCACCGACATCGCGCTCTCCGCGCTCGGACGCGCCCAGGCCACGGCCCTCGGCCAGGCGCTCGCCGGCTACCGTGTGAGCGCCGCCTACGTCAGTCCCTACCGGCGCGCACGGGAGACCGCGGAGATCGCTCTCCGGGACAAGCCCGTGCCGCTGTCGGCGATGGACGAGCTGCGCGAGCTGTCGCTCGGCGACTGGGAAGGGTGCACGGTGGACGAGGTGCGCGGCCGCGAGGGCGATCCCTACCGAGCCTGGCTCCTGGCTCCCCACGATTGTCCTCCCCCCAACGGCGAGCCGCTCGACGCCGTCTACCGCCGCGTGCAGTCCGCGGTGGAGCGCATCAGCGCCGCCCACAGAGACGACGAGGACGTGCTCGTGGTCGCCCACGGCGGCGTGATCAGCGTGTACGCGTGCGTGCTCCTCGGCTGCTCCTTCAACTCGCTGTGGCGGCTGCGCGTGGACAACGCCTCCCTCACGGTGGTGAAGCCGCCGCGGCTGGTCTCGCTCAATGACACCGCGCATCTCACCGGCGCTCTCGCACCCGCCCCCCTCACGCGCGCCGAGTCCGCCCGCCGATGATGGTCCTCGTCGCGCTCTTCGGCGGCGTGGCGCTGATGCTGTACGGCATCCGCCTCACGGGCGAAGGGCTGCAGCGCGCGGCGGGCAATCGCCTGCGCAGCCTGCTCACCGGCATGTCGCGCAACCGCCTCCTCGCCATGGCATCGGGCGCCGCCATCACCGGCATCATCCAGTCCTCCTCGGCCACCATCGTCATGCTCATCGGATTCGTGGCGGCCGGCCTCATGACGTTCCGCCAGACGCTGGGCGTGATCCTGGGCGCCGACATCGGCACCACCTTCACCGTGCAGCTCATCGCCTTCCGGGTCACGGACTACGCGCCGCTGCTGGTGGGCCTCGGCTTCGCCGTCACCTTCCTCGCCAAGCGGGGGGCCACCAAGGACGTCGGCCAGGCCCTCCTCGGTTTCGGCTTCCTCTTCCTCGGGCTCAAGCTGATCCTCGACGGTGTGGCTCCGCTGCGCGACAACCCGCTTGCCACGCAGGTGCTGGCGGCGGTGGCGGGCAGCCCCATGCTTGCCGTGCTCACCGCCGCCGTCTTCACGGCGGTCGTGCACTCGTCGGCGGCCACCATCGGCCTCACGCTCGCTCTCGCCACGCACGGCCTCGTCGATCTTGCGGGGGCGGTCGCCATCGTGATCGGCGCCAACGTGGGCACGTGCGCGAGTGCGCTGGAGGCGTCTCTCGGCGCCACCGCGGAGGCGAAGCGGGTGGCCGTGGCCCACATCGCCTTCAAGCTGCTCGGCGCCGTCATCGCTTTTCCCTTCATCGGCCCCTTCACGGAGATGGTGGCGAGCACGGCCGCCGACCCCGCGCGGCAGATCGCCAACGCGCACACCTTCTTCAACGTCGGCATCAGCCTCGTCTTCCTGCCTTTCATCCCATGGGCGGCGCGCGTCATCGAGCAGTTTGTCCCCGACGACCACACGGGCGACACGCCCTTTCGCGCCAGATATCTGGACGAGCGGGCCCTCGACCAGCCGTCGCTCGCGCTGGGCCAGGCCACGCGCGAGGCCCTGCGCATGGCGGACGTGGTGCAGGGGATGCTCCGGGACGTGGTGCCCGCGTTCCGCGCCGACAACCCGGAGCTGATCGAGGACGTGGAGCGGCGCGACGACCAGGCGGACTTCCTCGATCGCGAGATCAAGCTGTTCCTCGCGCGGCTCGGGCGCGAGGCGATGGGCCCGGACCTCTCCCAGAAGGAGATCGCGCTCATCTCCGTGATCGGCAACCTCGAGAACATCGGCGACATCATCGACAAGAACCTGATGGAGCTTGCGCGCAAGAAGCTCTACCAGGGCCGGAAGTTCTCGGAGGCGGGCGAGGCCGAGCTGATCGACTTCCACGGCATGGTGTCGAAGAACCTCGAGCGGGCCATCGCGGCCTTCGCGGCCAACGACCGGAGCCTCGCCCAGGAGGTGCTCGACCAGCGGCCGATCGTGCGCCAGCGCGAGCGGGAGATGCGCGAGTCGCACCTGGCAAGGCTGCGGCGCGGCCTCGCCGAGTCGCTCGAGACCTCCGAGATCCACCTCGACGTGCTGACGAACCTCAAGCGCATCTCGTCCCACATCACCGCCCTCGTCTTCCCGATCCTCGAGGAAGTGTAGGCAGGATGCTGAAAAGGGCCCAGGTTTGGCGAGCCGCCGCCGAAGGCGAGGCGAGCGGACATGGCAATGCAGTAGGAACGAACATGAAACCCTCGGG
>JBKKCN010000122.1:0-6484 GCA_046712525.1 Candidatus Rokuibacteriota bacterium | reverse complement strand
CCAACGAGCTCGGCCGCGTGATGATCCTCGAGTACCACAAGATCGACTACCCCGAGGAGCGCTGGACGCGCACGCCGGAGAACTTTCGCAAGGATCTCGAGACGCTCTACGCCAAGGGCTATCGCCTCGCGAACCTCAATGACCTCATGGACGGCCGCGTCACCTCTCCCGCCGGCACCACGCCCGTCATCCTCACCTTCGACGACTCCTCCCCGGGCCAGTTCCGCTACATCGACAAGAACGGCACCCTCGAGATCGATCCGAAATCGGGTGTCGGTATTCTGGAGGCGTTCACGCGCGAGAAGCCCGATTTTGGACGCGCGGCGACCTTCTACGTGCTGCCCGGCGCCAGCCGGCCCAATCGTCTCTTCGACCAGCCGCAGTACGAGGGCAAGAAACTGCAGTTCCTGGTCAGCCGCGGCTATGAGATCGGCAACCACACCCTGTGGCACGCCAACCTTGGCAAGTACGAGGAGTCCACGGTACGCATCCAGATCGCCGAGGCGCAACAGTGGATCCAGCGCCACGTGCCGGACTACAAGATCCGCTCCATCGCCCTGCCCCACGGCGTATACCCCAAGGATGTGTCGTGGGCTTTGCGTGGCAGTGCCAAGGGCACGACGTACAACCACGACGGCATCCTGATGGTGGCGGGCGGCGCCGCCCCCTCGCCCTTTGCGCGCGCCTGGGACGGAACGAAGCTGCCGCGCATCCAGGCCGTCGAGCGCGACCTGTCCTACTGGCTCACCTACTTCGACAAGAATCCCGCCGACCGCTTCGTGAGCGATGGCGACCCCGCCGTGGTCACGATCCCCTCCGCCCGCCGCGACAAGCTCCGCGACAAGCTCCCCGCTTCCGTCAAGGTGATCGAGCGCTGAACCCGCCCTGCCCCACGCAGCGTCCGCTGCCGGGCAGACCCGTTCCCATTACGTTCGAGGCGTCCGTCTGTGCTCCCGCGATCGAGGAACGCCACGGCGGGACGAGCGTCCGGGGGCGGGGGGATTGGGGGGCCGTCGAGGCCCCCCATCTAAACCAATCGGCGCCCCCGATATCGAGGCGCGCCCCGGGTTCCCCGCGACGCGACGAGCGTCAGGGGAATCGAGGAGCGCCACGGCTTTTGCCGGGGCGCTGCCGAGCGTTAGGGGGGTATGGGGGGCCCTTCGAGGCCCCTATCTCCATAGGAGGGTTATTTGTAGATGAGGTACGACGCGCGGCGCTTCAGGAAATCGTTGCGGTCCGCATCGGCCCACGCTACGAGTCGCTCCAGCGGCTCGTTTCGCAGGAAGGCCCACATGGTGGAGCGGTTCACGAGGAGGTTCTGGATGTGCTCCGCCCTGAACTGGTCGCGATGACGCGCGCGTAGCTCGCGCGCGATGGCCAGGCCCACCGTCACGGGGCGGATCGCCTCGCGATCGGTGACGATGACCTGCACGCCGCCGCACGCCTTCTGCGCGTACTTGTCGCCGCTAGGCGTGAAGGTCACGGGATCGAAGCGCACGCCGGGCAGGCGCAGCGCGTTCAGCCCCTGCGCGAGGCCGTAGGGCTCGATCCACGGCGCGCCCACCACCTCGAAGGGCACGTCCGTGCCGCGCCCCACCGAGATGTTCGTCGCTTCCAGCAGACCCACGCCCGAGTACAGCAGCGCCTGAGTGACGGAGCGGATGTTCGGCGACGGGTTCACCCACGGCAGCCCTGTCTCGTCGTACCAGCGGCTGCGCTCCCACCCTTCGACGGGGACGATCGTCATCGACACGGGAATCCTGCGCTCGATGGCCACCATGCGGCCGAACTCGCCGATGGTCATGCCCGTGCGCACGGGAATGCGGTGAGGCGCCGTGAAGGAGCCGAGGTCGGCATCCATGAGCGGGCCTTCGACCACGCGGCCGGTGATCGGGTTGGGACGATCGAGCACGACGAGCGGGATGTTGTGGCGCGCCGCCTCCTCCATCACGTACACGAGCGTCGTGAGGTAGGTGTAGTAGCGCACGCCCACATCCTGGATGTCGTAGACGATGAGGTTGATGTCCTTCAGCATGGCCGCCGTCGGCCGGCGCGAGCTGCCGTAGAGGCTCCAGATGGGGCGGCCCGTGGCCTCGTCCCGCCCGTGCGGCACGTTCTCGCTGTTGGAGTCGCCGGTGAGCCCGTGCTCGGGCGAGAAGATCGCGTGCAGCCGCACCTTCGGCGCCGCCGCGAGCAGGTCGATGGCGCGGCGACCCTGCCCGTCGATCCCCGTCTGGTTGGTGACGAGCCCGATCGAATAGCCCTGGAGCGTGGCGAAGTTCTGCGCCGCGAGAACGTCGAGCCCGCTGCGGACGATGCCGGGCACGCGCGGCGCCACGATCTCCACGGGCCCGTCCGCCGCGGGCGCCGTGGACTCCACCTCGGCCACCTGCAACACGGGACGGAAGATCTGGGCCCCCACCGCCGCCGCCACTCGGCGGCGCAGCTCCAGGATGCGGGCGGCGCCCCCGCCGCTCGGATGCACGCGGTTGGTGAGCAGGATCATGTAGGAGCGGCTGGGCGGATCGATCCACACGGCGGTCCCCGTGAAGCCCGTGTGCCCGACGGCACCGATGGGGAAGAACGGTCCCATCGTGTTCGAGTACACGGAGCCGACATCCCAGCCGAGCGCACGCGAGCCGTTGCCGTCCGCGGTGCGCGTCCACATCAGCTTCACGGTGGAGGCGCGGAGCACGCGGCGATCGTCCAGCACGCCCTCGTTCACCAGCATCCGGCACAGGCGCGCCAGGTCCGCCGCCGTCGAGAACATACCCGCGTGCCCGGCCACACCGTTGAGCGCACGCGCGCGGGAGTCGTGAACTTCGCCCTGCAGCATGTGGCCACCAAAAAATTCCGTGGGGGCGATCCGCTCGCGCTTGGCGGCGGGCGGGTGAAACGAGGTGTCGCGCAGGCCGAGGGGCGTGAAGATCGTCTTCTCGAGATAGCGGTCGAGCGGCAGGCCACTCACACGGCGCACCATCTCACCGAGCAGGATGAAGCCGGTGTCGCTGTACTGAAAGCCCGTGCCCGGCGCGTAATCGTAGGGCGCCCGCGCGAGGGCGCGCGCGGCGGAGGGAAAGCCGTTACGCACGACCCCGGCGGGCGGGATGGCGGGAAACCCCGCGCTGTGCGTGAGGAGCCGCTGGATCGTCGCCTGCTCGTAGGCCGTCTTGCGAAAGTCCGACACGTAGCGCCCGAGGGGCGCGTCCAGCTTCACGGCTCCCTTTTCTACGAGCGCCATCACGGCCAGCGTGGTGCCGAAGGGCTTGGTGAGGGACGCGATGTCGAAGATGGTGTCGGTCTTCATCTCCTGCACGGTGGGGACGACCGTCCGCGCGCCGAAGGCACGTAGGTAGAGCGTCTCGTCGCCGCGCCCCACCAGCACCACGACCCCGGGGATGTCGCCCGACTGCACGGCGTCGGTGGCAGCCTCGTCCACGGCGGTGAAGTCGAGCGGTTGGGCGGCGGCGGGAACGGCGAAGAGCAGCGACAGGACGATCAGCGCGGCGACAACCACGCGGCGATCTTAGCATCGCGCGCCCTCAGGACCGAGCGCGAAGGTCGTGACGCCCACAGAGGCGCACATTGATATCCTTGGGGGCATGCAGTCCATCCGCCGGGTCTTCGTTACCGGCGCTACGGGGTTCGTGGGACGGGCAGTCGTCCAGGCGCTCCGCGCCGAGGGTTGCGTGGTGCGCTGTCTCGTGCGGCGAGGCTCGGAGCACGACCTGCGCGGTCTGGGCGCCATCGAGCGTGTCGAGGGCGACGTGATGGCGCGCCAGACGCTGGAAGAGGGTATCGCCGGCTGCCACGCCGTCATCCACCTGGTCGGCATCATCCGGGAGCATCGGAGCGTGGGCGTCACGTTCGAGCGCGTCCACACCCAGGGCACCGTCAACGTCCTGGAGGCGGCGACGGCCGCCGGCGTGAGCCGTTTCCTGCATATGAGCGCGCTCGGCACGCGCCCGGGCGCCCGCTCGCGCTACCACATCACCAAGTGGGCGGCGGAGGAGGCCGTGCGCTCGAGCCCGCTGCCGTGGACGATCTTCCGGCCCTCGGTGATCTACGGCCGGGGCGATCAGTTCGTCACGCTGCTGGCGCGCATGATCCGGACCTTCACCGTGGTGCCGGTGATCGGGAGTGGCCGCCAGCAAGTCCAGCCCGTGCCTGTGGAGCAGGAGGCGCAGGCGTTCGCGCGCGCGCTGGCAGTGGACGCGACGGTGAAGCACGTCTATGACGTGGCCGGCCCGGAAGCCATCACCCTCGTCGACCTGCTCGATCGCATCGGCGCCGCCATGGCGCGACGGCGCGTGCGCAAGCTGCACGTGCCCGTCGCCCTCGTGCGGCCCGCCGCGCGCGTGATGCATCGCCTGCCGGGGTTTCCGCTGACGCCGGATCAGCTCCTGATGCTCGAGGAGAACACCACGTGTGACCCGGCGCCGTTCTTCTCGACCTTTGGCCTCACGCCTGTACCGCTGAATGCCGGGCTTCGCGCGATGCTCGGCTGATGCCGTTCCGCCATCCTGACCGCTCCCACGACCTGCGCATGCGGATCGACTACGAGGTGCGCGAGCGGCTGGAAGAGGCCATCGACTTCGTGTGCCTCGACGCGCTCGTGAGCGCCCGCAAGGCGAGCGGCCGGCCTGCGCCCGCAGCGGACAGCGACGCCGACCGCGCCGAGTATGGGGCGCACGTCCTCGCCTTCCTGAAGCTGCTCGACGCTCACGTGGCCGCCGGCGTGGCCGACGCCCCGCGCCGCGCTGCCGAGGCGCCCTCCAGCTCGGACGAGCCGGCACGCCTGCTCGCCGGACAGCTCGCACGGGCGAAGAGCCTGCCTGATTACTGGCAGCGCTTCGAGCTCATGCGCGCCCGCTACCTCACCGAGCCACCGCCGCCGTCAGGCGGCGAGCGCCGTAGTGTGCTCGCCCGTCTGTTCGGCCGCGGTTGAGTGGTACACGGCCAGCGCCCAGAGATTCTCCGCATCTTCGAGCGCGCGACGCCACCGCCCGTAGTCTTCGAGCACGGCCGCGCGCGCCTTGGCCAGCTGCGCCTCTGCCTCTTCGAGCCTTGCCCGCAGCCTCGGGCTCATGGCTTCCGGCGTCGCCCCTTCCGGAGGGATCGACGTAGCGAGGCGATCAACGAGATACGTGGCTTCTTCGAGCAGGATTCGTTCGACCGGGTTCATCAGACACCTCCGCCCTTCTTCCCCTTCATCGTGGCGATATACTCAACGGATGTTGAGTTAATGTCAAGCGAGAAATCGAGGACGCGGTGATCGGCGCCATCTTCGTCGCCAAGACCGCGCGGACGTTCTGCTACGGCTTCCTGGGCATCCTCTTGCCCGTCTACCTGGACGAACTGGGCGTGAGCGCCGTCGGGGTCGGCATGGCCGTCACCCTCACACTGGTAGGCAGCGCCGCGCTCACGTGGGCGGTGCGGCGCCCCGCGGAGCGCTTCGGCGGGCGCTCGGTGCTCCTGGCCCTTGCCGCCCTCACCGCCGTCTCCGCCTCCCTGCTGCTGCTCTCCCGTGAGCCGTGGGTGGTCGTCCTTGCCGCGATGGTGGGCAACGTCGCGGTGGGTGCCGGCGAGACGGGGCCGTTTCTCAGCATCGAGCAGGTCATGATCGCGCGCGCGGCACCGGCGGGACGACGCACGAAGGTCCTGAGCGTCTACAACCTGCTCGGCTATGCCGCGGCCGCCGTGGGCGCGGCCGCCGTGGGGATGGTGGACTCGTATCGGGTCCTCTTCGCGGTGTTCCTCGCCGCCGCCGGCGTACAGGCGATGGCCTACCGGAGGGTGACGGCGACGGCTCCCGTGCGCGTGCGTGGCAGCGTGGCGGCGGTACCCTCGACGGCGCTCATCCGTAAGCTGGCGGCGCTCTTCTCGCTGGACTCGTTCGCGGGCGGCTTCGTGCTCCAGTCTCTCGTCGCCTACTATCTGCACACGCGCTTCGGCCTGGAGCTGGACGCGCTGGGCCGCATCTTCTTCGTGGCTCAGATGCTGACCGCCGTGTCGCTGCTCCTGGCGGGACGCCTGGCGGGCCGCTTCGGGCTGCTCAACACGATGGTGGTCTCGCACCTCGTGTCCAACGTGCTCCTCATCGGAGTCGCCGCCGCGCCCACCGCCACCATCGCGGTAGCGTTGCTCTTCGCCCGTCAGCTCCTCTCGCAGATCGACGTGCCCACCCGGCAGGCCTACGTGATGGCGGTGGTGCAGGACCACGAGCGTGAGGCGGCCGCGACCACGACGACGCTCTGGCGTACGGTGGCGCAGGCGGTGACGCCCGCGCTCACGGGCGTCATCATGCAGTCCGTCGCGCTGGGCACGCCCTTCGTCCTCGGCGGCGGGCTGAAGATCATGTACGACGTGCTGCTCTATCGAACTTTCAAGGACGTCAAGCTGCGCTCCGAGCATGACTGAAAACACACGCAAGAACGAGGCCAGGCACAAGCGATGGGGGCGGGAACGGTCGAAGACTACAACT
>JBKKCN010000121.1:0-12723 GCA_046712525.1 Candidatus Rokuibacteriota bacterium | reverse complement strand
GAAAGGAGACCCTCATGGGCAAGATGGTGCAGTTCCCTTCCAACGGCGGCAGCACCTCCGGCTACCTCGCCACCCCCTCCTCCGGCAAGGGGCCCGGCGTCCTCGTCATCCAGGAATGGTGGGGGCTCGTGGACCACATCAAGAGAGTGTGCGATCGCTTCGCGACGGAGGGATTCTCCGCGCTCGCTCCGGACATGTACCACGGCAAGACGGCCAGTGAGCCGGACGACGCGGGTAAGCTCTTCATGGCGCTGAACATCGCGCAGGCCGAGAAGGATCTTCGCGGTGCCGCCAAGGTCCTCGCCGAGCACTCGTCGACGGCGAAGATCGGCGTGGTGGGCTTCTGCATGGGCGGCCAGCTCGCGCTCTTCGCGGCCACGCTCAACGCCAACGTGGGCGCGTGCGTGGATTTTTACGGCGTCCATCCCAACGTCAAACCCGACTACTCCAAGCTCTCCGGCCCCGTCCTCGGCCTCTTTGCCGAAAAGGATGGCTTCGTGACGCCGCAGACGGCCCGCGACCTCGACGCCGCCATCAAGAAGGCCGGCAAGCAGTCGGAGATCCACATTTATCCGGGTGTCGACCACGCCTTCTTCAACGACGACAACACGGCGGCGTATAACAAGCCCGCGGCCGAGGACGCGTGGAAACGGACGCTGAACTTCTTCAAGGCGAACCTGAAATAGCTGAAAGAAAGGGGGGCCACTTCTCGGCCCCCCTTTCGACGCATCGGCTCGCGCCGGCTTAGCCGGCGGCGGCCGCGACCTTTTCCTTCTTCTTCTTCTTGCCGGTGGCGCCCGCTTCGCCCTTGGGGGTCTTTTCCTTCTTGTCGGCCTTCCCCTTGGTCTTCTCCTTGGGCGCCTCCGCGCGGTCGACGAGCTCGAGGAAGACCATGGGGGCGTTGTCACCGGGACGCGGCCCCATCTTCACGATGCGCGTGTAGCCGCCGGGGCGATCCGAAAAGCGGGCGGCGATGGTGTCGAAGAGGCTCGCCACCACGCCGTCGTCGGGCACCATGGCGAGGACCTGACGACGCGCGTGCAGATTCTCACGCTTGGCGAGGGTGATCATCTGCTCGGCGAGCCCGCGCACGGCCTTGGCCTTGGCCTCCGTGGTCGTGATGCGCTCGTGACGGAAGAGGGCGACGAGCATGTTGCGGAACATCGCCCACCGGTGCTGCGTGAGGCGGCCCAGCTTGTAGTTGGCCTTGCCGTGTCTCATCGAAGGGCTCCACGCCCCAGCGTAACCAGCACGGTGGCGTCGATACGCATACCGAGGGACAGCCCGAGGGCGGCGAGGGCCGTCTTGATCTCGTCGATGGACTTGTCGCCGAGGTTCTTCACCTCGCCGAGGTCGGCTTCCGTCTTCTGGGCGAGGTCGACGACGAGGTTGATGTCGGCGCCCTTGAGGGCGTTGACGGCACGCTGCGGAAGCGCCAGCTCTTCGAGCGTCTTGCCGAGAGCCTCGCGCAGGTACGCCTCTCCGGCGGCGGCGTCGGCCTCCTCGTCCACCTCCGGCGCCGCCGAGCTCAGGGGCGCGAAGTGATCGCGCAGATAGGTGGAGGCGCGCGTGAGGGCGTCGTCGGGACTCACGGAGCCGTTGGTCCAGATCTCGACGATGAGCTTCTCGTAGTCCGTGATCTTGCCCAGACGCGACATCTCGACGTTGTACGACACGCGCGTGATGGGCGAGAAGGCGGAATCGAGCGCGATGGCGCCCGCGGGCACCGGGCCCGTCTTCACGTCCGCCGCCTCGTAGCCGCGGCCGATGCCCACCGCCAGTTCCATGCCCACCTTGGTGGCGGACTCGACGGTGAAGAGATGCACCTCGGGGTTCATGATCTCGACGTCGGTCTCCGGCACATCCTCGCCCTTCACCACCTTGGGCCCGGTGACGTCGATCCGCACCGTGATGGGCTCCCCCGACGGTACCTGGATGGACAGCTTCTTGAGGTTCAGGAGCACGTCGACGGTAGTCTCCTTGACGCCCGGGATCTTCGTGTCCGCGCTCCGCGCCCCGTCGATCTTGACGGAGGTGATGGCGGCCCCGGGCACGATGGCGAGCAGCGTGCGCCGCAGCGAGTTGCCCACCGTGAGCGCGTAGCCCTTCTCGAAGGGCTCCGCCACGAGGCGGCCGTAGCGGTCGCTGAGAATCTCCCACTCGACCTTTTTCGGCTTCTGGAATGGAATGCGTGCCATGCGCTCGTTTTCTCCCTACTTCGAGTACAGCTCGACGATGAGCTGCTCGGCCACCGGAATCTGGATGTCTTCGCGCAGGGGCAGGCTCCGCACGGTGCCCTTCTTCCCCTCCACGTCGAGATCGAGCCACTGCGGCGTCTGGGCGCGGCCCCCACCGAGGTTGTCTTCGATACGGACGGCCTGCTTGGAGTTCGGGCGCAGCTGGACGACGTCGCCCACCTTCACGAGCAGGGACGGGATCGACACCTTGCGGCCGTTCACCTGGAAGTGCCCGTGGGCCACCATCTGACGCGACTCGCGCCGCGAAGTGGCGAAGCCCAGACGGTGCACCACGTTGTCCAGCCGCAGCTCCAACAGACGGAGCAGGTTCTCGCCCGTCACGCCCTTCTCGCGCTCCGCCCACTGGAAGTACTTGCGGAACTGCGACTCCAGCACGCCGTAGATGCGCTTGCACTTCTGCTTCTCGCGCAGCTGCACGCCGTAGGGCGTGAGCTTGCCGCGGTTGAGGCCGTGCTGGCCGGGCGGATAGTTCCGCCGCTCGATGGCGCACTTGTCGGTGAAGCAGCGCGCCCCCTTGAGGAAGAGCTTCATACCCTCACGCCGGCACAGCCGGCACTTCGCCTCGCGATACCGCGCCATCGTCGGTCTCCTCTACACTCGCCGCCGCTTCGGCGGGCGGCACCCGTCGTGCGGAATCGGCGTCACGTCGCGGATGGCGCTGATCTCCAGGCCCACCGCCTGCAGCGAGCGGATGGCGGCTTCGCGCCCCGCTCCCGGCCCCCGCACGAACACTTCGATCTGTTTGAGCCCGAACTCCATCGCCTTGCGGGCGGCGATCTCCGCCGCCGTCTGGGCGGCGAAGGGGGTGCTCTTGCGCGAGCCCTTGAAGCCCGCGCTGCCCGCGCTCGACCACGACACCACATTGCCCGTCTTGTCGGTGAGGGTGACGATGGTGTTGTTGAAGGTGGCCTGGATGTGGGCCACCCCCGTGCGCACCTCGCGCTTCTCGCGCTTCTTGCCGCCCTTCTTCTTCGGAGCGGGCTTGTCTGCCTGGGGATCTGCCATCGTCTACGCTCCCGGCCGTTTCACGGGCGCCGCCGCCGCGGGGGCCGCCACGACCTTCTTCTTGATCATGACGCCCTTGCTCGGCCCCTTGCGGGTGCGCGAGTTGGTGTGCGTACGCTGCCCCCGCACGGGGAGGCCGCGGCGGTGACGGATGCCGCGGTAGGCGCCGATGTCCATGAGCCGCTTCACGTTCATGGAGACTTCGCGACGCAAATCACCTTCCACCTTGTGCTCGCGCTCGATGATGTCGCGCACGCGCGCCGTCTCCTCGTCCGACCAGCCCTTCACGCGCTTGTTCGGATCGACGTTCGCCTTCGCGAGGATGCGCTTGGCGGTCACGGTGCCGATGCCGTAGATGTACGTGATCGCCACTTCGCCCCGCTTGTCGCGCGGAAGATCGATACCCGCCACTCGTGCCATGCCCGCCTCCGTCCTATCCCTGCCGCTGCTTGTGCCGCGGGTTCTTGCAGATGATCCGCGTCACGCCCTGACGCTTGACGATCTTGCAGTTCTCGCAGCGCGTCTTCACCGATGGCCGCACCTTCATGGAGCTCTCCCTACTTGAACCGGTAAGTGATACGGCCGCGCGTGAGGTCGTACGGCGACAGCTCGACCTTCACGCGGTCGCCGGGCAGGATGCGGATGAAGTTCATGCGCATCTTGCCGCTCACGTGCGCGAGCACGCGATGGCCGCTCTCCAGCTCCACGCGGAACATCGCGTTCGGCAGCGGCTCCACCACCGTGCCCTCCACTTCGATCGCGTCTTCCTTGGTCATGCGCCGGCCTTCACGTGGCCGCCCACGGAGCGTCCGGTGGTGCTCGTGAGCACCTCTGGCCCCGCCTCCGTCACCGCGATGGTGTGCTCGAAATGCGCGGCGAGGCTGCCGTCCTTCGTGACCGCCGTCCAGCCGTCGTCGAGCACCTTCACCTCCCACGTCCCCATGGTGACCATGGGCTCCACCGCCAGGACCATCCCCGCCTTCAGCACGGGGCCGTGCCCGGGGTCGCCGAAGTTCGGGATCTGCGGGTCCTCGTGAAGGGCGCGGCCGATGCCGTGCCCCACGAAGGCGCGCACGATGGAGAATCCGTGGGCCTCCACGTGCCTCTGCACCGCATGCGAGACGTCGGAGAGGCGGCGGCCGGGCCGGCACTCGTTGATCGCGAGGTCGAGGCTTTCGCGGGTGACGTCGAGCAACTGCTGGACCTTCGGGGGCACGTCACCGACGGCGAGCGTGAACGCACAATCCGCATAGTACCCATCCACGATACACCCGAGATCAAGGCCCACGATGTCGCCTTCCGCGATGCGGCGGCTCGCGGAGGGGATGCCGTGCACTACTTCCTCGTTGATCGAGATGCAGGCGGTGGCCGGGAAGCCCCGGTAGCCCTTGAAGGCGGGTTTGGCGCCGCGAGCGAGAATGAACTCCTCGACGTCCTCGTCGATCTCGAGGGTCGACATGCCAGACTTCACTGTCTCGCGCAGCCGGTCCATGACGTCGGCGAGGATGTGGCCCGCCGTCCGCATGAACTCCAGCTCGCGCGGCGACTTGAGGTCGATCACGGATGCCCCTCGGCGGCCGCGCGCACCTTGTTGCGGATGACGTCGATGGGACCTTCGCCCGCCACGTGCACGAGGAGGCCACGGTCCTTGTAGTGCTCGAGCAGCGGCGCCGTCTGGCGCTCGTACACCTCGAGCCGGTTGCGCACGGTGGCGTCGCTGTCGTCGACGCGCTGGTACAGCTCACCGCCGCACACGTCGCACACGCCCGCGCGCTGGGGGAGGCTGGACACCAGGTGAAAGGAGTGGCCACACGCGCGGCACACGCGCCGGCCCGTGAGACGGCGCATCAGCTCCGGCCGGGAGACGTCGAAGTAGATGAGCGCGTCCAGCCGATGGCTGAGATCCTTGAGCAGCCGCTCGAGCGAGTCCGCCTGCGCGATGGTGCGCGGAAAGCCGTCGAGGAGAAAGCCGCCCGCAGCGTCCGGCTGCGCGAGCCGCTCACGCATGAGGCCGATGATCACGTCGTCGGGCACGAGGGCGCCCGAGTCCATGTAGCGCTTGGCTTCCAGGCCTACCGGCGTGCGCGCGGCCACCGCCTCCCGCAGCATGTCGCCCGTCGCCATGTGGGGCACGCCCCACTCGCGCGCGAGCTCGCGCGCCTGCGTGCCCTTGCCCGCGCCGGGGGGGCCGAGGAAGGCGACGCGCATCGTCAGCTTCTCCGCGCAAAGGCGCCCGAGCGCGACTTCGACTTCTTGAGGAAGCCCTCGTAGTTGCGCATGAGCAGATGCGATTCCATCTGGCGCACGGTGTCGAGGGCGACGCCCACCACGATGAGGAGGCTGGTACCGCCGAAGTAGAAGGGCACGTTGAACCAGCGGATGAGCATGTCCGGCAGCACCGAGATGAGGGCGAGGAAGAGCGCGCCCGGCAGCGTGATGCGCGTGAGGGTGCGGTCGATGTACTCCGCCGTCTTCTTGCCCGGGCGCACGCCCGGGATGAAGCCGCCGTACTTCTTCATGTTGTCGGCGAGGTCGATGGGGTTGAAGACGATGGCGGTGTAAAAGTACGTGAAGAAGACGATCAGACCCATGTAGAGCAGGGTGTACGTGAGCCGTCCCGGCGACATTGCGTCCGCGAAGGCCTGCATCCAGGGATGCGGCACGAAGCGCGTGATGGTGGCCGGGAAGAGGATGAGCGAGGAGGCGAAGATCACGGGAATGACGCCCGCGGTGTTGATGCGAAGGGGGATGTGCGTGGACTGCCCGCCGTACACGCGGCGGCCCACCACGCGCTTGGCGTACTGCACGGGAATCTTGCGTTGCCCCTCCTGCATGAGCACGACGGCGGCGGTGACGGCCACCATGGCGGCCACGATGATGAGGAACGTGAAGAGGCTCATCTCCCGGTTCACGATGAGCGTGTAGGAGGCGAGGATGGCCGAGGGCAGCCGCACCGCGATGCCGGCGAAAATGATCAGGGAGATGCCGTTGCCGATGCCCTTCTCGGAGATCTGCTCGCCGATCCACATGATGAGCGCGGTGCCGGCGGTGAGCGTGATCATGGTGAGGAGCCGGAAGCCCCAGCCCGGATAGGGCACGATGGGAATGCCGTCCGGCCGCATCGACTCCAGACCGATGGCGATGCCGATCGACTGCACGATGGAGAGGACGATGGTGCCGTAGCGCGTGTACTGCGTGATCTTCTTGCGGCCCGCCTCGCCTTCCTTCGCGAGCCGCTCGAGGGTGGGGATGACCACGGTGAGCAGCTGCAAGATGATCGACGCCGAGATGTACGGCATGATGCCGAGCGCGAAGATCGACAGCCGGCGCAGGTTGCCCCCGGAGAAGAGGTCGACCATGCCGAGGAGCGTGTTCTGCGCCTCGTCGAACACGCGCGCGAGCGCCTCCCCGTCGATGCCGGGGGTGGGCACGTGGGCGCCCATGCGGTAGGCGATGAGGAGCACCGCCGTGATGATGACGCGGCGCTTCAGCTCCGGGATCTTGAAGACGTTCTGGAAGCTTTTGAGATTCTCGAGCACTAAGACAGCACCTCGATACGCCCGCCCCGGGCTTCGATCTTCTGCCGCGCCCCCGCGCTCACGGCGTGGGCTTTCACGGTGAGCGCGTGCTCGATGTCGCCCGTGCCCAGGATCTTCACGAGCCCGCGCTGGCCGTTCTTGACGAGGCCGGCCTTCACGAGGCCGTCCGGATCCACCACGCTGCCCGCGTCGAATGACGCGAGTGATTTCAGATTCACGACGGCGTACTCGGTCTTGCCCCCGTAGGGCGTGAAGCCGCGCTTGGGAATGCGCCGGTAGAGCGGCATCTGGCCGCCCTCGAAGCCGGCCCGCTTGCCGCCGCCCGAGCGCGCGTGCTGACCCTTGTGGCCCTTGCCGGAGGTCTTGCCGTGCCCCGAGCCGGGCCCCCGGCCCACTCGCTTGCGCGACTTGTTGGAGCCCTCGGCCGGACGCAGATCGTTAAGCTTCATCACTCACCTGCAGCACGTGCGGCACTTTCGCGATCATCCCGCGGATGGTCACGTTGTCGTCGTGCGTGACGAACTGGTTGATGCGCCGCAGCCCGAGGGCCTTCACGGTCGCCTCCTGCCGGGGGCTCAAGCCGATGATCGACTTGCGCAGCGTGATCCTAAGCTTCTTGCCGGGCACCGGCCGCCTCCTCCGCCGCGTTGCTGTCGTTGCTGCGCCGCCGCGCCGCATGCAGATCTTGTAACCGCTTGATCCGACGCAGGGCGTCGATGGTCGCCTTCAGCACGTTGTGCGGATTGTTGGAGCCGAGCGTCTTGGTGAGGATGTCCTGCACCCCCGCCGCCTCCAGCACGGGCCGTACCGCGCCCCCCGCGATGACCCCCGTCCCCGGTACGGCGGGCTTCAGAAACACACGCCCGGCGCCGAAGTGCCCGGTGATCTCACACGGGATGGTGGTGTCCCGCAGCGGCACGAAGATGAGGTCCTTCTTGGCGTGCTCGACCGCCTTGCGGATGGCCTCGGGGACTTCGTGTGCCTTCCCCAGCCCCACTCCCACGTGGCCTCGCCCGTCGCCGACGACCACGAGCGCCGTGAACGAGAAGCGCCGGCCGCCCTTGACCACCTTGGCCACCCGGTTGATGGACACCACCCGGTCATTCAGCTCCAGCACGCTCGGATCAATCTTCGCCTCTGCCACTCAGTCTCTCCTGGCTTCGTTCAAGGTCCCAGTCCCGCCCACGCAACCGTCAGGACCGATCAAAAGGGTCCAGATGCTAGGCGGCGACGCGCGACGACTGAGGCGTACGCCGCGTACGCCGCAGGGAGGAGCAAGGAGCCAACGACGCAGATGGGCCCTTTTCATCGGTCCGTCTAGAAGGCGAGGCCGCCGGCACGGGCAGCGTCGGCGAGCGCCTTCACCCGTCCGTGATATTTGTAGCCGCCGCGATCGAAGACGACGGACTGGATGCCGCCCGCCTTCGCCTTCTGCGCCAGCACCTCGCCCACCGCCTTCGCCGCCGCCACGTTGCCGCCGCTCTTGTGCTTGCCGCGGAAGTCGGCGCTGCGGCTGTCGGTCATGAGCACCGTGCGTCCGCTGTCGTCGTCGATGAGTTGCGCATAGATGTGGCTCGCGCTCCGGAACACCGCCAGGCGCGGGCGCTGCGCCGAGCCGCGCACCCAGCGCCGCAGCCGGTGATGCCGCTTCTCCCGTGGGCCCCGCCGGTCCTTGGTGATCACTTCGCACCCGCCTTCTTGCCCACCTTGCGGCGAATGACTTCCTCCGCGTACTTGACGCCCTTGCCCTTGTAGGGATCCGGCTTGCGCAGGGAGCGCAGCTTGGCCGCCGTCTCGCCCAGCAGCGCCTTGTCGGCGCCCTTGAGGGTGATGGCGGTCTGCTTGTCGATCTCGGCCGTGATGCCCTCCGGCAGCCCGAAGATGACGGGATGCGAGTAGCCGAGGGCGAGCTGGATGTTGCGCCCCTGCAGCTGCGCGCGGTACCCGATGCCGACGATGTCGAGCTTGCGCTCGAAGCCGTCCTTCACGCCCGTGACCATGTTGGCCACCAGCGAGCGGGTGAGCCCGTGCAGGGCGCGCACGTGCCGCTCCTCGTTGTCGCGCGCGATGAGGAGGATACCGTTGTCGACGGAGGCCTTGAGACCGATGGGCACGGGCTGGCTCAGCTTGCCCTTGGGCCCCTCCGCGCTCACGCGCGCGCCGTCGATGTGGATCTTGACCCCCTGCGGGATGGGAATCGGTTTCCGGCCGATGCGTGACATGTCAGCCCCTTACCAAACGTAGGCGAGCACTTCGCCGCCGACCTTCTGCTTGCGGGCATCGCGGCCCGTGACCACGCCGCGCGAGGTCGACACGAAGGCGACGCCCATGCCGGCGAGGATGGTCGGGATCTTGTCGTGCGTCACGTACACGCGCCGGCCCGGCGTGGACACCCGCACCAGGCCCGAGATCATCTTCTCGTTGGCGGCGCCGTACTTCAGATAGACGCGCAGCATGCCCTGCTTCTTGTCCTCGAGGAGCCGGAAGTTCTTGATGAACCCCTCTTCCTTCAGCAGCTCCGCGATCCGGACCTTCAGCTTGGAGGCGGGGATGTCGCACTTCTCGTGCTCGGCCGTGCTCGCGTTCCGGATACGCGTGAGCATGTCGGCGATGGGATCGCTGTACATGGCTACCAGCTCGCTTTCGTGACGCCGGGCACCTCACCCTTGAGCGCGAGCTCGCGGAAGCACAGCCGGCACATCTGGAACTTGCGGATATAGGCGCGGGGCCGGCCGCACAGCTTGCAGCGCGAGTACGCGCGCGAGCTGAACTTCGGCGGCCGCTGCGACTTGACGATGAGCGAGGTCTTTGCCATACGCTACTGCTCCCTGTCCCTGAACGGCATGCCGAGATGCGTGAGGAGGGCCTTTGCCTCCTCGTCCGTCCGCGCCGTGGTCACGATGATGATGTCCATACCCCGCACCTTGTCGATCTTGTCGTACACGATCTCCGGGAAGATCAGCTGCTCGCGGAGGCCGAGCGCGTAGTTGCCCCGCCCGTCGAAGCCCTTCGGCGGCACGCCCTTGAAGTCGCGCACGCGGGGGAGGGCGATGTTGACGAGGCGGTCGAGGAACTCGTACATCCGCGCCGCCCGCAGCGTCACCTTGGCCCCGATGGGCACGCCCTCGCGCAGCTTGAAGTTGGCGATCGACTTCTTCGCGCGCGTCACCACCGGCTTCTGCCCGCTGATGGCCTGGAGATCAGCGGTGGCGAAGTCGAGGATCTTGGCGTTGTCGCGGCCCTCGCCCACGCCCATGTTGATGACGATCTTGTCCAGCCGCGGCACCTGGAACACGTTCGTGTACCCGCGCTCCTTCATGAGGGCGGGGATCACCGTCTTCGCGAAGTTATCTTTCAATCGCGCCGGCACCGTGCCCGTGCCCTTCGGCCGTCCCGTGGTGAGGGGCGCCGCCGCCGGCGCCGCCTTGTCCTTGCGCGGCTGCTGCTTGCCCGCGGGCGCGGCCTTCGCGCCCTGGGCTTTTGCGCCCTGCGGCTTCGGCTTCGGCTCCGGAGCGTCTGCTTTGGCCATGGTCTTAACCCTTGTCGATCGCTTCCCCGCAACGCTTGCACGTGCGGACTTTTCGCCCGTCGGCGAGGATCTTGATACCGGTGCGCGCGGGCTTGTCACAGCGCGCGCACACGAGGAGGACATTGGAGAGGGCGAGGGGCCCCTCCCGCTCGATGATGCCGCCCTGCCGCAGTTTCTGGGTGGGGCGCTGGTGCTTCTTGATCATGTTCACGTGCTCGACGAGCACGCGCCCCTTGTCCATGAGCACGCGCAGGACCTTGCCGCGCTTGCCGCGCTCGCGACCCGCGATGACGCCCACCGTGTCTCCCCTCCGCACGTGGCTGACGGTCTGCACGCTACGCATCAGATGACCTCGGGCGCGAGCGAGATGATCTTCGTGAATTGCCGCTCCCGCAGCTCGCGCGCCACGGGACCGAAGATGCGGGTACCGACGGGATTCTCGTCCGCCTTGATGAGCACCACCGCGTTGCGGTCGAAGCGGATATAGGAGCCGTCCTTGCGGCGGACTTCCTTCACCGTGCGCACCACCACCGCCCGCGCCACTTCACCCTTCTTCACGGTGCCGTCGGGCGCGGCCTCCTTGATGGCCACGATCACGGTGTCGCCCAGCGAGGCGTAGCGCTTGTTGGCGCCGCCCATCACCCGGATGCACTGCACCTTCTTGGCCCCCGAGTTGTCCGCCACGTCGAGCATCGAACGGTTCTGGATCATCGCCTAGGACACGCGGCTCAGGATCTTGCGGATCCGCCAGCGCTTCTCCTTGGACAACGGCCGCGTCTCCTCGATCTCGACGCGATCGCCCACCTTGCTCACGTTCTCCTCGTCGTGCGCCTTCAGCT
This sequence comes from Candidatus Rokuibacteriota bacterium, assembly GCA_046712525.1. Lineage (GTDB taxonomy): Bacteria > Methylomirabilota > Methylomirabilia > Rokubacteriales > CSP1-6 > JBBDXO01. The sequence continues at coordinate 1,553 of JBKKCN010000121.1, read as the reverse complement.
TCTTGGACATGCGGATGACGCGCTGGTACTGAGGATGGCGGTAGACCCGCTCGATCTTCACCACCCGCGTCTTCTGCATGGCGTCGCTCACCACGACGCCCTCGCGACTTTTCCGCTCGCCCACAGGCCCCTATCCTTTCTTCGTCTTCGGCTTCGCCGGCTTCGGCTTCGCCTTCGCCTTCGCCGCCCGCGGCGTGGTCGCCTTCTTCACGCCGCCCGCCTTCTTCGCGCCCGACGCCCGCGTCTTCTCCGCGCGCGCGGCTGCCTTCGGCGCAGCATCCGGCGAGGGTGCGGTGATGACAGGGGCCGCCACGCCCTGCTCTTTCAGGATCGTGTACGCGCGCGCGAGATCCTTGCGCGCGTGGTTCACGCGCGACGGATTCTTGGCCACACCCATCGAGAGCTGGAAGCGCAGGTTGAAGATCTCCTCCGACAGCTCGCGCACCTTCTGCTGCACTTCGTCGCCGGACAGCTCGCGCCACTTCGCCGCCTTCATTCGATGGTCCCTCGCCCGTCCTGTTAGAGGCTGCGCGTGCGCGTCACGAACTTGGTGGCGATGCCGAACTTCTGCGACGCCGTGCGAAAGGCTTCCTTCGCCACGTCCATCGCGACCCCTTCCATCTCGTAGAGGATGCGGCCCGGCTTCACCACCGCCACCCACTCCTCGGGGTTGCCCTTGCCCTTGCCCATGCGCGTCTCCGCCGGCTTCTTCGTCACCGGCTTGTCCGGGAAGACGCGGATCCACACCTTGCCGCCGCGCTTGAGGCTGCGCGTGAGCGCGACGCGCGCCGCCTCGATCTGGCGGTTGGTGACCCACCCCGGCTCCAGCGCCTTCAGCCCGTACTCGCCGAAGGCGAGCGTGGAGCCGCGCTGGGCCTTGCCCTTCATGTTGCCCCGCTGGGCCTTGCGGTATTTGACGCGCTTGGGCATCAGCATCGAGGGAGCCCCTTACGCTTCCGCCGCCGGCTTCGCCAGCACTTCGCCCTTGAAGATCCACACCTTCACGCCGATGGTGCCGGCGGTGGTGTGGGCGGTGGCCTGGCCGTAGTCGATGTCGGCGCGGATGGTGTGCAGCGGCACCCGCCCGTCGCGATACCACTCGCGCCGCGCGATCTCACCGCCGCCGAGGCGCCCCGAGCACGCGATGCGGATGCCGTCCGCGCCCAGGCGCAGGGCGGACGTGACCGCCTTCTTCATGGCGCGGCGGAAGGCGACGCGCTTCTGCAGCTGGAGGGCGACGTTCTCGGACACGAGCTGGGCGTTGAGCTCGGGGTGGATGACCTCTTCGATGTTGAGGTAGATCTCCTTCCCCGTGCGCAGCTGCAGCTCCGCCTTGAGCTTCTCGACCTCCGAGCCCTTGCGCCCGATGATGATGCCCGGGCGCGCGGTGAAGATCGTGATGCGCGCGCGGTTGGCGGAGCGCTCGAGGTCGATCTTCGCGATCCCCGCGTGGTAGAGCTGGTCCTTGATGAAGCGGCGGATCTTGACGTCCTCGTGCAGCAGGTTCGCGTACTGCTTGGTGGCGAACCACCGCGAGCTCCACGTGCGCGTGG